>CAYQEY010000058.1:0-13044 GCA_964416635.1 uncultured Lachnospiraceae bacterium
TCAAATCCCCGCGTGCTTTACAAGGAGATCGACGGCGTCAAGTGCGAGCCTATGGAGCGCGTAACACTCGACGTTCCTTCGGAGTACGTAGGTGCGGTCGTTGAAAAGCTCGGTCAACGCAAGGGTGACCTGCTTGAGATGAACCCGCTCGGAAGCCGTATGAGAATTGAGTATTCCATCCCTTCAAGATGCCTGTTCGGCTATCGTTCCGAGTTCCTCACGGCTACTCACGGCGAGGGTATCATGAACTCCATATTTGACGGCTATCAGCCCTACAGGGGTGAGGTAATAATGAGATTCACGGGCTCTCTCGTTGCTTCCGAAACAGGTGAGACTACGAGATACGGTCTTTACAATACTCAGGAAAGAGGAAATCTATTCGTCGGTCCGCAGACCCCCGTTTACGAGGGTATGATAGTCGGAGAAAATCCCAAAAACGATGATATCGCGGTCAATCCATGCAAAAAGAAGCAGTTAACGGCTATACGTTCGTCCGGTGCCGATGAAAAGCTCCTTCTCACACCGCCCATCATATTCTCGCTTGAAGAGGCTATCGAGTTTATCACCGACGACGAGCTCATCGAGGTAACTCCAAAGTCGATACGTCTGCGCAAAAAGATTCTAAACAACGAGGAGCGTATGAAGGCTCTCATGAAGAAGAGACGCGCACTTAATAATGGGCAGTAACTTCTTTACAACAAATCGTCTCTTTCTAAAAAACACTTGCATACCAAAAAGCGCACAAGTCCGTTAAAAGCGGACTTGTGCAACTGAGGCAGCAGGTGTTTTCTGTTTTCGCGCTGAGATATTCTTACATTTTACGGCTTTTCAAATCCGTGTATAAATCCGTCAACTTGCGCAGAGCAAATATCTCCTCCGATAACCTTATTTCGGTATACTATTACGTTTGCATACACCTTTCCTGCCTCGCCATCATAGTTGGTGATCTCATACGTGTAGCGCATTACATTCTTTTTCTTATATTTTGAAAGGTCGAGTCCCTGCCGTTTCTGTATCTCGTTGTATCCCGTAAATATTTTGTCAAACTCCTCCGGTATCGTGATCTCTACGCTCTCAACCGGTGTAGTATTTACCTTCCAACCGAACTGAGCGAGAAAATTCGCTCTGTCCTCGTCGTTTCTGATCTTGTCGTAGTTGATCTCCTTTTGGTTTCCCGTGGTTATGTATCCAAGCTCCCCGCCGTCATATCCGGGAATAAAGGTTATCATCGTGATAAGTGCAGTCAGCGCGACACAAACTACTGCAAAAAATTTAAGCGTGCTCGCCCTTAATGAATATACAAACATGGTGCTTCCTCCCAAATTATTTTCTATCACATCTATATGTTTACAAAGACTGATTTATGAAAATATTTTTTCGCATGAAAAAATCGCACTTAAGTGCATAAAAATCATACTTGTCTTATTGACACGGCGAGCTTTAAGTGATATAATAAGATGATATATAATTTTCAGAAAGGCAAGGCTTTTTATATTATGCAATGGACGTCATTGAACGACCTCCGTGAAAAGTACCTCTCATTCTTCGAGTCCAAGGGACATCTCCGACTTCCCTCTTTTCCTCTGGTTCCAATTAACGACAAATCTCTTCTTTTGATCAATTCGGGTATGGCTCCGATGAAAAAATTCTTTACGGGCGAGGAGATCCCTCCACGCAACAGAGTCACCACCTGCCAGAAATGTATCCGTACTCCCGACCTCGAGCGCGTCGGTCATACCGCTCGCCACGGCACATTCTTTGAAATGCTCGGCAACTTCTCCTTCGGAGACTATTTCAAGGACGAAGCCATTCCGTGGGCGTGGGAATTTCTCACCGAAACTCTTGAGATCCCCGCAGAGCTTCTTTGGCCCTCCATCTACGAAAACGACGATGAGGCTTACGATATTTGGGTAAATAAAATAGGCGTAGACCCCTCTCATGTAGTACGACTGGGCAAGGCTGATAACTTCTGGGAGCACGGCTCGGGTCCCTGCGGCCCCTGCTCCGAGATCTACTTTGACAGAGGTATCAAATACGGTTGCCAATCCCCCGACTGTAAGCCCGGATGCGATTGCGACAGATTTATGGAGATCTGGAACAACGTTTTCTCTCAATTCAACAACGACGGAAACGGAAACTACACCGAGCTTGCACAAAAGAACATCGATACCGGTATGGGACTTGAGCGTCTCGCTTGTGTAATGCAGGGCGTTGACAATATGTTCGAGGTCGACTCTATCCGCAAGGTTATCGACAGCGTTTGCGCTATATCAGGCAAGAAATACGGCGACGATGACGACGACGATATTTCCATCCGCGTTATCACCGACCACTCAAGAAGCGCTATGTTTATGATCTCCGACGGCGTTATTCCCTCTAACGAAGGTCGCGGTTATGTTCTCCGCCGAATAATTCGCCGCGCGTGCAGGCACGGTAAGCTACTCGGAATCAATGAGTCCTTCCTCGTGAAGACCGTAACCACAGCCATCGAAGAAAGCAAGTGCGCATACCCGGAGCTTGATGAGAAGAGGGATTACATTCTCAAGGTAATTTCCATGGAAGAGGATAGATTTGAGGCGACGATCGACGCAGGTCTTTCCATCCTGTCCAATCTTATCCGGGGTGCGCTCGCAGTGCATGCCGATGTCATCTCGGGCGAAGAGGTATTCAAACTCTATGATACTTTCGGATTCCCGATAGACCTCACACGTGAGATTGCGGCTGAAAGCCATCTTGATATTGACGAAAAAGCTTTTTCCGCTCTCATGCTTGCTCAAAAAAAGCGTGCAAGAGAGGCAAGAGCTAATATCGGAGGATGGGACGAGTCATCCAAGTCTTTACTCTCCGGACTTCCCAAGACCGAGTTTACCGGTTACACCGACTATAGAAGCTCTGCAAAGGTAATCGCCATTCTCACAGATGCAGGATCGGTTGATTCTGTAAGCGAGGGCGACTGCTCCATCATTCTTGACATAACTCCCTTCTACGGCGAAGGCGGCGGTCAAATCGGAGATACGGGAACCATATATTCCGATTCATTCCTCTCAAACGTATACGACACGAAGAAGAACGAAGGAGTTTATATCCATATCTGCACGATAGTCAACGGAACGCTAAGCGTGGGAGACCAAGTCACAGCTGACATTGATGACCCAAGACGTGATGCCATTCGCCGTAATCACTCTGCTGCGCACCTGCTTCAGGCGGCTCTCCGCTCGGTACTCGGAAACCATGTCGAACAGGCAGGTTCATACGTAAGCGATACGGTATGCAGATTTGACTTCACGCATTTTGCGCCTCTTACTGAAAACGAAATATCTGCCGTAGAGGCGCTTGTAAACGCAAACATTCTCGTTGCCAACGAAATTACTACTGTCGAGACAGATATCGAAACTGCCAAGAAGCACGGTGCTATGGCACTCTTCGGTGAAAAGTACGGCAAGACGGTACGTATGGTTAAGATGGGAGATTTTTCGACCGAGCTCTGTGGCGGTACTCACTGCGACAACACGGCTAAGATCGGTCTGTTCAAGATAATTTCCGAAAGCAGCGTAGCCGCAGGTGTTCGCCGTATTGAAGCGGTTACGGGTCTGAGAGTACTCAAGCTTATAGCCGATAAGGATACTCTCATCAATGAAACTGCAACCGAGCTCAAGGTTACCAATCCCGCAGATCTTTCAAAGCGTGCAAATCAGCTGACAGCCGAGCTCCACAGCGCCCGCAAGGAGATCGAAGCACTCAACGCAAAGCTCGCTTCTTCAAAGCTCAACGACATTCTCTCTTCGGCAAAGCAGGTAGGCTCACTCAAGTTGATCGCTTCAAAGCTTACGGATATGCAGCTTGACGCGGTCCGTGCACTCGCCGATGATATCAAGGCAAATCACAACGATACGGTTGCCGTTTTCGCAGTAGCTACTGCTGACAAGCTCAACTTTATCGCCGTTGCAGGAAAGGACGCAGTTTCGGCAGGTGCGCACGCCGGAAAGCTCGTAGGTGCTGTCGCAGCTGCCACAGGCGGTAAGGGCGGCGGACGTCCCGACAGTGCCATGGCAGGTGGTAAAGACGCATCTAAGATAGAAGATGCATTGGCTCTTGCGGCTTCCGCACTTGAGTCCATGCTCAAATAATCAAAATGCAGATACTTTAAGCATCGTATTATTTAAAAAACCGGGGTCAAGTCGACCCCGGTTTTTATTGGTTCTGTAAATACCGCAAGGGCTGTCGCTTATGCGACAGCCCCTTTGTGTTGTGAAAACTTTGGTCTTCCCTTTTGTTTGCATTAGTCTGCTGTAAGACCCGAACGTTCGATACCTTGAACAAGCGACTTCTGACAGAAAATGTACATAATGACAAGAGGAAGAATGATCATCAAGCCTCCGGCATTTCTGACCGCGCCCTCGTAAAGGGTTACTGCGGCGAAGTTACTGTCTGTAAGCGTCGTAGGAATCTTAGATCCTATGTCCGTCGTCAACAGGTAAGGAGCACTGTTGGAATCGGGGAAGAACATAAGGTTACTCGTGTAGAAGTTATCCGTCCAGCACCATGAGAAGGAGAACAGGAATACCGTTACCATCATCGGAATGGAAAGAGGAAGGATGATCGTAAAGAACGTACGGAATACGCCGGAACCGTCGATATATGCCGATTCCTCAAGTTCATCGGGAACGCCCATGAAGAACTGACGAAGCAGGAAGATGTAAAGACCGTTCTTAAACGCAAGACCGCAAAGCGACAGAAGTATGAACGGCCAAAAGCTGTTAAGCATATCTATACCACCGCTTGTAAATCTCGTCCATGTTGCAGGGAAAATATCAATTGAAGCCAGGAAGTCATTCGTATATTCAAATCCGAAGAAGGAAATTCCTCCGCCACCGAGAAATCTGAATATACCAAACACATCAAATGCGCTGAATGTCGTCTTCATAGCACTCGCAAGCGTACGGTGAGGTATGATAAGTGTAAGAAGGACGATCATAAACAGTGTTTTGTTACCCTTGAACTTAAACTTAGCAAAACCGTAAGCTACGAAGCTGCATATAAATGTCTGTATCAATGCCGTTGAGAGCGAGAGCATTAGGGTATTACCGAAAGCTTTCATATACTCCTGTTCGACCCATATCTCCTTATATATTTCAAGGGAGAAATGCTTCGGTATAAGTCTTACCGTAGCATCGGTAAAATCTACCTTTGCCATGAAGGAAGAAGATATCTTCGAGAAGAAGGGGAAAAGCACGATATACGCTACACCAATAAGAAGAACGTAACGAACTATCCACCATACAGCCTTTTTAAGGAAGAACATTGATAAGAATTTTGCTTTAAGTCTTTCCTTGAGAGGTGTTCTGTCAAAATCGACTTTTATCTTGTTTTTTGTTTCTTTGCGAACTCTGGGTTTGCTTTCAAGATTTTGAGCATTCATTTATCGCACCTCCTTAGTTCTTCTTTTGGTAGAATACGTATGCCGAGCATACCGCTGCTATAATTCCGAGTATTCCGATTACTACCAAGAAGTAGATCCACGACATCGCTGTAGAGATCGCCATGCCCTGCTCAGGCAACTGCTGAGAAGCCTGATTTATAAACTTCATAACCGAACTCTCTGTTGTAAATGCGTCTATGACCGTATAGACCGCGTTTACAAGTATCATCGGGCTTATCATCGGGAAGGTTATCTTCCAGAAGGTTTCCCATGCCGTAGCACCGTCTATCTGCACCGACTCGTAAATAGCCGGAGATATCGACTGCAGACCTGCAAGGAATATAAGCATCTGAACACCCGAACGGTTTACAATATCGTAAATATTGTTGATCGTATCGGTTACGTATTCCAACATTCCGTCACCGACAGCCATACCCGAGAAGAGCTTCTGCACATCCATCGCAGAAACGATGTTTGATGCCGCATCTTCCCCTGAACCGTCGTCTATACCTTCGCTCGAACCCATATAGGTATCCAAAGCCGATGAATCGATGGAATCCATAATACCGGTTGAAAGAATAACGGGAACGAAGAATATTGCTCTGAACGCCGCTCTTCCTGCCATTTTCTGGTTTAGCATGAGTGCCATGAAGAGAGAGAACAGAAGAACCATGGGGATGTCAAGAATCATTTCGGAAACGCCCGTAATAAGAATCTGCGTAAACGTTTGACCGTTAACGGTATCTCCGATGAACGCTTCAGCATACGCCGTAAATCCGACGAACTCCTCGACCCACTGACCGTCAACCTTGCTGCGGTATATCATACTTGCAGACAAGGATTCAAACAGAATCGGAAGATATATAAGAACAAATCCTATAACAAACGGCAATACGAATATCCAACCCGCGCGCGCCTTTCTCTTATCCAGAGAGGCTATTTTTTTCTTTTTAACGTTCTTTTTCATTTCAACGCTTTTAGTCATATACTACCTCTCCTTTCTTAAGCGATAACTATGTATCCGTACGCGTCAACGGTATAGTAAGCGCCATTAACCTGAACCTTGATTGCGTAGTTATTGAAGTTAAGAACAAACTTGGTTCCGTCAGAATACTCTTCATATACTACCGAGTTAGTCGCTACTGCGTACTTGTTAAATACCGTGATCTCGGTATCTTCGGGTTCAACGACATCTTCAAGCTCCGGCACTTCGTTCTCAATACCGAGAACATCGGCATTTTCCGTTGCGAAATCCTCTACAGCTTTGTTGAGAAGTGCGATCTCATTTGCAAGATAAGTCTCAAGATCTGAAAAATCATCTGCGAGATCTGCGACAAGATCGTTAAGGTCATTTCTTATCTCGGTTGTGAACGCCTCATTTGTGTTTACCATGTCGATGTTGGCGGCAGCAAACGAATACAACTCAACCATGGACTCAGCGAGCTCGGTGACCTTAACGCTTGCTGTTTGGTATTCGCCGTAAAGCTTCTTGACTTCAGCCACAGCATCGTCATATGCTTTCTGTGCCGCCTCAAGTGCCTGCTTTTCTTCATCTGTCGGCTCTTCAGGCTTTGCAGCTTCAAGTGCATCGAGTTCATCCTTTGCCGTATTCATAGCAACCAAAGCCACGTCAAGTGCAGTAGCGGCATCTGTCGCCGTCTTGTAAAGATATGCTACACTTCCGTCAACAGCCTCATCAAAAGCGGTAGGAAGAATTTTTTCAAGGGCAAGCAGATTCTTTCTGACTGTCTGAATAGTCTGACGGACCGATTCACGATTTACCTCAGCCGCCGCCTTCTCAGCCTCTGCCATAGCAAGAAGCTTATTCATAGCGTCGTCTGCTATCTCATTGTCATCTGGAATTCTTACCGCAAGACCGTCAATAAACTTATGTTCGACGATCAAACTCGTCTGAACTCCCTTGAGAAGCTCGTTGATCTCCTGGTAGCGCTTCACGAGGTCGTCCTTCCAGATGTCGTAACGTACCGAGTAGTAAATGCTCGTATCATAGTTCTGCTTCAGCTTTTCCGTGTTTCTGTAAGAGAGAATAAATTTGATCGATGCACCATTCTCAATAGCTCTGAGAAGCGCATAGTCGATATTGCCCTCCATATTGATAGCCGAGCCTGCAAACTGAACATATCCGTGAAGTACCATTCCGAGGAAAGGAACGGTAGCACAAGAACGTGCATGGCGACTGGAGTCGGTAGCCGCATCTGTGATGTAGTCTACATACTTCCATGTGTAAACATTTCCGCCCGATGTGAGTACCTTGTTGTACTTGGAATCAAGATATTCAAACGCCTCTACCGTAAACTGCTTGGAATCTTCGCGATTATACGGCTCATCCTCGTCGAAGTCGGAAGAAAGATAAGAGCCGAGTGTAGAAACCGAAATTCCGATCGGATCATACTTAAGATAATTCTTTGTAAGCTTTTCGTAGAAGTGGCTGAAATATGCGGGAGACATAGCCAACTCAAAGTAACTGACAAATGTCTGTCTTGTAGCACTGTATTCACGCTTACTTGTATAGCGGTCATCAATAGTCTTTATTGCGTGCTTGCTTAGGCTGAGTCCGTCAAAGAGAGTATTATTTGAAGAGAATACGAAATCAAAATCAGGATATACTCCGTATCCCTTTTCTTTCGCGTCCTCAATAAGCTCTTCAAAATCAATTTCCTTCTCTACGACATTATCCCATTTAAGATGGTACGGTATCTTCTCGTTTCCAAGACCTCCGTCGGTGTATCCTGACATAATGAAGTTAATATTTGTAACACCATTTTGTGAGAGCTCTTCGTACATCTTCTGAATATCTCCGAAAGATGTAAGGGGAACCTCTGTCTCATAGGGAATAGAAAGGAACTTCTTTGTTGTTACCGTGCATCCGAAGGTTTCTATGTAAAGAGGAATATCCTCCTTGACATCTTCCTCTGTCAGTCTTGTAAGTACTCCGTTTCCGACGAGATAATCGCGGTACGCCTTCGCCATTCCGACATAAGAAGGCTCGTAGGTGTCTTTGATACCGGCAGCCTCTGCCACATCCGTATCGGTCAGCATTACGTACATGATTTTAAAGTCTCCGGTATATTTTCGTGGGGAGACGACAGTCCAAGTCGAAAGCCCAGATACCGAAATAGCATCCGAGAGATTATAGGTGTCCGAAGGTCGTGGATTTACCTCCATACGGATCGTGTTATAATAGGTCGTATGGTAGGAAATAAGCTTTGTCATTGCATCACCGGATTCAATGATGGCAAAGAAACCTCTGTCCTTAACGCTGCCGTCCTCCTGCTCCTGCTCTTCGACTACGCCGTACACGGGATAACGCACTACCTCGTTATGAGGTGCCCCGGTTCCGATGTTATAGTATGCGTAGTCATCTCCGTAAACAGTACCGTAAAAGTACGTATCTGCCTTTTTCTGTGCAAGCTCTTCGGCATCAAAAAGTGTACCGGTACCGTCGGGGAAGAAGGTGTAACCTGCATTGGGGTTTGTGCTTGCTCCCATATAAGGAAGTATCTGAATGGACTCCAAACGGAAAAGGCTTTCGTCGAAACGAAGTCCGTTTGCGGGAAGTCTTACGGTAAGTCCGTACACGCCGCTTCCCTCGTAGGTCTCTTCGATCTTATATTCAAGCGCCACATTGAAGAGCGCCTCTGCCTTATCCATAGGCTCGTATTCGAGTTCAAGATGTCCGTTATCGAGATCCTCATAAGTGTAGTCAGGGCAGTATGCCTTGATAAGTCCCTCGATATATCTGTACTCTCTCTTGGTTGCTCCCGTGAACACATAAATAGGGGTCTTTTCTATCATAGGATATTTCTTGAGCCAGTCCTCACGGATAACTTCACTCTTTTGCGCCGCCTCGGAATTGAGGTCGTACTTCTTGAAGAAGTTTTCCAACTGCATCCTCTCAAGGCTGGAGCATCCTGCCTCGATTGCCACATTAAGGATCTTCTCCTCGAAATCCTCCGCAGAGATCCTTTCGGGGACGAGGTATCTCGAATCAACACGTCCGATAGAATAGTCAACACGGATTCCGTCTTTAATTGGTTTAACGATTATCTGGCTGGGAAGCGGGGTCTTCTCGTTTCCGATAGTACCGACCGCTACCGCATCGGAATAGCTGGCATAAGAGCGTTCCAGATTATTATTGGTGATATCCACATAATCAATAAGGATCTGTGAAAGTATCTCTTTTTTCTTGGTTTCTTCTATATTTTTGGCACTTGCCGTAACGGGGTTAGTAAATATATACTCTCCCGTAGCTATGCACTCAACAGCGACCTCGCCGCTGTATTCATCTATATAGATACGGTATCCGTGTGCTTCCATACGGAGGTCCATGGTTGCTATTTTCTCTTCTTCCGTATCTACTATGATCGTTTCGCCTGTCTCCGGGTCAACGTACTTACCCGTCAGATAATCCTCCAGGGTAGGCTTTTTGTTGCTGGTATTGTAGGTATACTTTGTTTCGACTTCACCGGAATCTTCAGCTTGAACAAGGATGGTAAAAGTGCTCATCAGCATCAAAGCCGCCAAAAATACAGCTATTAATTTTTTCATTAACATATCATTTACCTTCTTCCTTTACATTCGGTAACGCAACTCTGTTACGATGTTGGTGACAAATCCTACGAGCTTACCGAGCAATGTCGAGAACAGAATTGCGATAAACATAATGACGATCATACCCGCAAGGGTTGCAATTACCGTGATTACGTTCTTTCCCATGGTATAGTCATGAGTAACCATGGTTCCGAAGAATATCAAGAGTCCCATCCAAACAAGACCGATGGTCGTAATAAGTGATACCGTCTTTACTTCACTTGCAACAATGAAGTTGGAAATAATGGTTGCGGGGATCATCGTAAGGATCAATGGCAAAAGCGAGTAGGTACAAGCGACGTAAATATCCTTCATGCTTCCTTCACCATCGAAAAGTGTTGTCAAACACCAGTTAGCGATGATCCAAAGTGCCAGGGGTACGCAAACACCGGTGATAGCTCCAAACAGAGAAATATAGTTTGCCTGAGGATTGGTAACATAACCCGCACCGATGGAATTATAGTAGAACGCAATTATAGCGATCAAAAGAAATGTTGATCCCGCTCTTACAGAGCCTCTCTTTTCATGCTTAAGATCCCAAAATCCGTCGAAAGGATGGAGAATGAGATGGAATGCGAACAACAGTTCCTGACCGTATGTTCTCTTGCCGGTAGACACTGCCACTCTCTTATTTATCTTCTTAGCGTATCCAAAGAATTTTACAATTCCAAAGATCACAACGAAGAGTATAATAGGTAGCGTCCAAAGATATGTAGCTATCCAATTCTGACGAAGCTCGCTGTACGCCTGAGAATAATTCTCGGTATCATAAGCAAGCTTATACTGCTCTGCAGCCTCGGCATACTGCTGATTTTCGTACAGCGCATTACCGATTCCGATATAAGCAGCGTCGAAGTTTGAGTTTCTCTTAAGGATTTCGGTCCAGTCGTCAATAGCCGCATCATAGCGTCTGTTGTTCTGGTTTTCGATAGCCTGAAGAAGTACGTCTCCGTACTCTGTCCTCTGATATACCGTAAACGAAGCCTTTTCGGAGCTGTCAAGAAGGAGCATCGCATCGCCCTGATAGTCTATAGCCCTGAGCGCGTTCTCGGAAATGTTTCCGAGCAGATCTCCCTTATCGCCAAATGCAAACAGAAGATTTCCGTCAAAATCATAGGTAAATACCTTACTTCTCTTCTGATCTATGATAGACCATGTTTTTTCGGGGCCCACCGCAACGTCGACCACCTTTGAAGGACCCGAAATATATGTTCCCTGAAGTGCATTGATCTTACCCGAAAAATCAATTTCACCCGATGGCGGATAGAAACCGTTTCTTCTCATAAGCTCTGAGCCTGCGGCGTTGAGCATCTTTACAGGTGCGCTATCTCCGCTCTTGCTCTTTGACTGAATTGCGCTCTGAACCTTGGCATCCTCAAGTACGATAGTTACGTAAATGAAGTCTCCGGTAAGCGTTATATTATTGTACGCCGTGGAGATGTAGTTTGTTTCGAGTTCTTTCTGCTCTTCGGTCTTAAATCTTCTCCAAAGTTTATCCCAGAATGATACGTCTACCTTCTGTGCACCGATATATCCCGTAAATATACCCGTATCGGTCATAACCACGATACCGTTCTGAGAGTTTCTGTCTACGACATAAAGCCTGTCATAGCGGTCAACCGCAACCGCTATCGGGCTGTAAACCGCGCTGGAGTCTATAAGCTCTGACTTAGGCTGTCCGATCTCGGAAAGAAATTCACCGTCTACCGAGAAAATAAGTATACGGCTATTTGCAGTATCGCAAACGAATACGCGAGGTGCTATTGTTTCGCCTCCGACCGTTTTAGAGGCAGATATGAATATTCCCTCGGGAGCGTTCAGGCTGTCAACGTTTCCGTTGATGTTCTTGAACGTGTCGATAATATACCTTACCTTATAATACGGGTCAAGGGCGATGATTCGGCTGTTATCTCTGTCGACGACGTATACATTGTTATTCTCGTCTACCGCAATATCGGTCGGTGTCTTTACCGGAATTGCCTTTGCGGCGAGTTCTTCCTCGCTGAGATCGGGATAAAGTTCTCTGAGTTTATTAACATCGGTAATACCCATGTAATCCGAGTTAACTTCTCTGTCGGGAACATACGCATCAGGCGAACGAAGATCTTTGCCGTCGATAGAATACGTATAAGTGTAATAGGGTGTTGCTGCACTTACAGGAAGAGCCAAAAGCATTACAACGACAAATGCAATACACAAAACAGATGTTGCTTTTTTCATTTTTCTCCTCCTTATTAATCCTTCATACCGCTCGAGCCCATAGTCTCAATGATATTGGACTGTGAAACCACGAATACCAAGATAGGTACGAGCATCATTACGACCGTTGCAGCAGCGCTGGCACCGGCACGTTTGATACCGCCTGCAGTGATCTGACCGATAGCGTAGTTAAGCGACTTAAGTTGTTCGGAATGAATGTACATGGACGCGCCGGCGTTCCAAAGTCCCTGGAAGCAGTACACGATAAGTGTCAGCCATCCGGGCTTAACCATCGGCATGGCGATAGTCCAGAAGGTACGGAATTCGCTTGCACCGTCAAGTCTTGCACTTTCAAGCACCGAGTCATTTACGTTGGATTCCATGAACTGCTTCATAAGGTAGAAACCGAGCGTAGATCCCCACGCGGGAATTATGATCGCCCAATAGGTATCTATCATATGGAAAGCGCTCATCAATATAAAGCTACAGGTTGCGGTTACCGTCTGGTGGAACATGAGCGATGTCTGTACTGTCTTAAACATCAGCTTTCCGCCCGGAAAAGAAATCTTAGCCATCGCATAAGCCGCGAGAGATGCAACGAACAGGTGTCCTAACGTACCGGCTACGGATGTGAATACCGTATTGAATATGTAACGGGAGAAAGGCACCATGCTGTCGCTCATAAGAGTAAACAGATCCTTGAAATGCTTTGCGGTGGGATTTACAACATAAAATCTCGGCGGGAACATCCAAAGTTCGTCAAGAGGCTTGAATGCCTGTATTACACAGTAATACATGGGCAGGAACATAAACAG
>CAYQEY010000059.1:0-12822 GCA_964416635.1 uncultured Lachnospiraceae bacterium
GGTGTCTATTGCCGAATTTCCCGTCGAATTGGAAATTACAACTGTATTTCCACCCGAAAAGCTTATTCCCTCGTAGGACGTTCTGCTGTTGGCGTCAAGTCCGTCACCCGTGCAGTAAACATACACGGTTCCGCCGCTGATAGAAATTCCGGTACCCGAAGTGGCAGTTGAGTTTATTCCGTCATCAGAGGATATGACCGAGAGATATCCGCCGCTGATATTGACGCAGCTGCCCTCGACACCCTCGTAGCTGTTGCTGACACAGACCGTGCCTGCATTGATATGGACCGTGCCATCGGCGTGAAGCCCGTCGTCGTTGCTGTAGAGCGTCAACATGCCGCCGTTGACCGTGACATTGCCGAGCGGACTTTCTCCGTGCTCAAGCGTGCCGTCGTTGTTGGCGTGTATGGCATCGTCATATGACTTGATATTTATGCTTCCGGCATTTATGATTATCTCGTTCGCCGCCTTTATTCCCTTGGTAGAGTAGCTTCCTTTATCCTTGTTTCCGCCCCCCATACCTCCGGGACCACCCATGCTGCTCTCGCTTACATTGGTTGTGTAATTAGTCCAAGAGTAAGAGAGGCTGCTTCCACGACTTGTTAGCGCAAAGGTATCATAGGACTCGTTCAGGGCAAGATAATCCGATGCCACAAGATATTCGTCTTCCTGTCCCTGATTCATTTCGGCAGAGTATATAAAAAACCGTATCTTTTGGTATTGGCTGAGTTTGGGAAAAGAATAGTAATAGTATGTGCTTCTGTTTCCGGAAGCATTGGAATGATATTCGGCATTCACCCAAACATAATCCTCGTCGGAATTGTAATACTTGACCGAATACGCATACAGGTCGCTCGTAAATCGAATATAGTATTCGGACGAAGATACCTCGGTTACCTCATCAGAATAGTTGGAGTATTTGTCAGTATAGATATTGAGATTCGTGTTTTCGCCGTCAACGACTACATTGTACGCCGCATCTATGCCGTCGCAGGCAGCGTATATAGTAATATCAGCATCATTCAGCACAACGCTTCCTCGCTGATTTGACTTCTCCGAAATATCGCTGTTTGACGTTTTTACACCGTCTCCCTGCGAAGCTATCAGTGTGTGCGTACCGCCGCTTATTTCCACACTGTCGTTACCCTTAAGCGCGTTATCTGTGCACACAACCTTCAAGGTGAGATTTTTAACCTGCAGGTCGTCCTTTGAATGAATTCCGTTGTTATTTTGAGACATGACAGTAAGCGCGCCGTTCCCGCAGATCTCAAGGTCGACCTCAGAATGAATGGCTCCCGAATAAAGAGTTTCATCTTCGGGATCTATAGCATCTCTCATATCGTAGATATAATTCACATATCCGTTCTTAGCCGTAATCGAGATCTCATTTCCGCTCAATGCGATTACCGGATTTGTATTATCGCAAATAAGCGTAAGTCCGCGCAACTCGAGATCAAATTTATGATCGTCTCCGGTGTCTATAACTATATTTCCCCTCAACCTGCCTGAGATCGAATAGACGGTATCTTCGCTCACCTCACTAAATCGAAGTACATTTCCCTCCAGGCTATAAGCACCCTCGGTTCCCACCACGCATTCAATACTTACGTCGACGATATCTTCTTCGAAATATCCCTCGTATACTCCGATATCCTCTATTGCCTCTCCGTACGCAGTGTTGTCATCACCCAAGTCAACAACACCTGTGGGTATCTCGTTGCTCTCTGCCACATTGTACGACCCGTTTTCAGTGCCCGCATCTTTCTGTGAGCATCCGCTCATCATCAGCACACATATGAGAAACAGAGATATTATTTTAAAATTTATTTTCATAACCTACACCCCCTTGATTTTCAAAGATACATTTTTCGTTGATATTATAGCACCTAAAACTAAAGTTTAGCTAAAGAAATCGTTTTATACAGAGTGAAATAAATATATGCAATGTAAAATAAATCCCAATGTTATTGACTTTTCTGCTCAACTGTGTTATCATATCATCAGATGCGTACTGTATCTTCACCATCTAACGGCACTTTTCATATTCAGATTCAGAGAATACGAACCTGTAACAGATACGGACATTATAAACCAAGGAGGTAAAAATGGACAGAATATTAGAGAAAAAAGGCTTTATATGTGATATGGATGGAGTCATCTATCACGGAAATAGGATACTTGACGGAGTTAAAGAATTTGTAAATTGGATGCTTGACAACGACAAAAAATTCGTGTTTCTCACAAACAGCCCCGAACGCACGCCGCACGAACTCAGCATGAAGCTTGAGAGAATGGGACTTTCGGTCAGCGCCGACCACTTTTACACAAGTGCCATGGCTACGGCAGAGTTTCTAAGCTCGCAGGCTCCCGGATGTACGGCATATGTCATAGGAGAGGCGGCACTTGCCAAAGCACTTTATGACCACAAGATATACATGAATGATATCAATCCCGAATACGTAGTTATCGGCGAGACCAGAACCTACAGCTTTGAAAAGATAGAAAAGGCTATTGAGCTTGTAAATAATGGCTCAAAGCTCATCGGCGCAAATCCCGATACAGTGGGAGTTACCGAAAAAGGCATTATGCCGGCTACCGGTTCGCTTATTGCGCCAATAGAGATCGCAACCGGTAAGAAGGCTTATTTTGTCGGCAAACCCAATCCTCTTATGCTCCGCCACGGTCTGCGTATGCTTGATTGTCACAGTGCAGATATCGCGTTTATCGGAGACCGCATGGATACCGATATCATAGCGGGTATTGAATCAAATGTAGACACGATCCTCGTACTCAGCGGAGTTACATCGAGAGATGACATCGATAGCTTCCCATATCGTCCAAAATACGTGCTGAACGGAGTAGGAGACATAGTAAAATCAATAATCAAATCCGAATAGAGGTAAAACCATGTTTTTTGATCTTGCTTATTCCAAATTGAGCGGTGATACCGTTTCCCTTTCATCCTTATCCCGAGTTACCTGCAATTGCGATTGCTATGCATACGAATACGCTCAAAAGACCGTCTCGGATCTCCCTTCAAACGGCGATTTTGCAAATATATCTCTGTTTACATCAATCCCCGACGGTGTAAAGGATGCCGTCGGCGAAAGCTACAGAGATGACAACGAAGCCTACGCGATAGTGATCGATGAGGAAGTAAAGCTTTACGGAGCCAACGAACGTGCCTTGATATATGCGGTCTCTACATTCAGACAGCTCATAGAAGAAAACGAGTTAAAACACGGATTGATATTCGATTATCCCGATAAATCAGTTCGCGGGTATCGCGTTTTTATCCCCGCACGCGAAAGTTTTGACGCCTTCAAAAATATGGTGGATGATTTAGTTTACTACAAATACAACCTTATCATAATCGAGGTAGGTGGCGCAATGGAATACAAGCGCCACCCTGAGATCAACGAAAAATGGATAGAATTTTGCGAAGAGGTTCATCAAAGTCCCTACGAAGCACGCAGAATTCAAAATCAGACACACCCTCAATGGGCGAAAAATTCGATACACGCCGACAATGGAGGCGGTAAATTCATTACGCAGGAAGAGATGCGTGCGCTGATAGATTACTGTCGTAAACGCGGACTTGAGGTCGTTCCCGAAGTTCCGACACTAAGTCATTCTGACTATATAGTCATGGCACATCCCGAGCTCAACGAACGTGTCGATGACACGTATCCCGATACCTACTGCCCCTCCAATCCCAAAACCTACGAAATAGTATTTGATATACTCGATGAAGTGATCGAGGTCTTCACCCCTCGTGCCGTTCACATCGGACACGATGAAGTGTACACGCTTGCAAAGTGTGAACTTTGCCGCGGCAAAAACCCGGTCGACTTGTATGTCGGCGATATTGTAAAGATCAACGACTATCTCAAGTCGCGTGGCATACGCACTATGATGTGGTGCGAAAAGATGTTTAAAACGCACTATAGCGATGGGTGGCCCGGAGGTGGTTCGGCAAACCCCGGATTAGATATTCCCGCTCTTTATGAGTGTGCGGGTCGAATACCGAAAGATGTTATTTTGATCAATTGGTATTGGAGTCTTATTGACGGAAAGGCAGAAGAGCGCATTCTCGATATGGAATACGAAATGCTCTACGGCAATTTCTCTGCGCTAAATCTTGATAATTACCGTCAGCGAAGCTCACGTATCTGTGGGGGATTTGAGTCAAACTGGGGTGCTTTTGAATATCCGTATATGCAACGCAATCATCAAAACTTTTCACTTGTGGCAAATGCCTATGTTTTTTGGTCGTCTAAATATGACAGTGCAGATAAAGATGAAATATTCAATAAAGTTTCGAATAAGCTTTGCGAAGATTACATAAAGAAATTTTGTGCAGAAGACTCGCTTATTGAAGTCGAGCACACAGTCGATACTTACATAAAGCACGAAATGTTTTACGACGGATATTTCATAACCGACGATGAGTGGCTGATCGGGAACTACAAGGTCTCGTTTGATGACGGTACGGTCGCATTGCTTCCCGTTCGATATGGATACAATATATGTTACAGCGAGCGCGGTAACGGCAAGACCGTCCTTACAAGCGATATCGTCCTTGAAACTATCGGCGCGTCAATGCCCTTTGACCATAACGGCAAGATCTACTACCGGACATTTTTTGTAAACCCATATCCACATAAGTCTGTATCAAAAATCGAATATGTAAAAATCAAGGACATAAATGTCGAAGTTCTGAATATCAAATATTAAGGAATCACCCGCCGTTGTATAATGGCGGGTGATTTTTGTCTGTATTTGTTTTTATACGTCCTGTCTGCCCTCAAGTGCTCTGCCGAGTGTCACCTCGTCCGCATATTCAAGGTCGGAGCCGACGGGAATACCGTAAGCAAGGCGGGTGACCTTAATACCCAACGGCTTTAAGTACTTTGAAATATACATCGCCGTAACCTCTCCGTCGGGTGTTGGGTTGGTGGCAACGATGACCTCGCGCACGTCCTCGTTTCCGACGCGTGCAATCAACTCGGAAAGCCTGATCTTGTCGGGTGTAATTCCGTTGATAGGCGAAATTGCTCCACCGAGAACGTGATAAACGCCCTTGAATTCCCTTACCTTTTCGATAGACATTACCGATTTTACGTCTTCAACAACGCAAATAATCCCTCTGTCGCGCGTCTCATCCTCGCAGACCGAGCAAAGCTCTTTATCCGTAAGATTGCCGCAGATCGGGCACTCGTGTATTTTTTGCTTCGCCTCTATTATGGCATTTGCAAATTCCTCTGCCACATCAGCGTCAAGCTCTATTACCGAGAACGCCATACGCATAGCGGTCTTTTTTCCAACGCCCTGCAACCTTCCGAATTGCTCGGCAAGATGCATAAGCGATTCGATATGCTCTGTCATTATATCAGAAAAGTCCGGGCATTCCCATATTGCCCGTGATCTTGGACATTTCCGCGTTGTTCGTGTCCTCTACTCGCTTAATAGCCTCGTTTACTGCCGCAACAAGAATATCCGAAAGAGTTTCAATATCGTCGGGATCAACGATCTCGGGCTTGATATCTATCGAAAGTATCTCCTTCTTTCCGTTGATCTTTACACCAACGACGCCGCCTCCCGCTGAAATATCGTATTCTCTCGCATCGAGTTCTGCCTGAAGTGCTTCAATATCCTCCTGCATCTTCTGTGCCTGGCGAAGCATTGCGTTCATATTCTGAGGGCCGCCGCCCATACCCTTCGGGATGTTTGCTCTCATTGTTAGATCTCCTTATGTTTTACTTATATTTTAATCCAAATTAAATTCATCAAGGTCGGAAATGCTGTCCTCGTTACCCTCGAGAATACCGAAAACCAAATCCGCCGTATTGATGCTCTTTTGAGTTTCAACACATATCGCTGCCTGCAGAGCCTGCCTTATATCGGGCTTGTCTACCATAGAGCGTGCGAAATCATTCGGAAAGCGTATATAAACTCTCGTTCCGTCGGTAAGCGCCCTCGCCATCCGCAAGAATCCGAGTGCCGCCCCGTTATCCGCCGCCGCCTTATCGCATATCTCGCTCCATCCGCGAAGTGCCCGAAGCTCGGTTTTAGACTCATCAGCGACTACGGTATGCTCGTGCTTTACCTGTGCCGGGTTTTCCTTTACTTTCGGCATATGATCGCCCTCGTCAACGCTCACATCTCTTTGCACCTCGCTCTCGGGTCGCACAAAACTCCCCATTGCTACTGCACTCTCAAGCTTTGAAAGCCTTGCAAGCAGAGCATCATTCGACACCTCCAAAGACATATCGCACATTTTTACGAGTGCCATCTCAGCTACCGTGCGTTTTGCAAATCCCGCCTTTTGCATCGAATAAAGCGTGTCGTCAAGAACTCTGCAATGATAGAGCAGGGTCTCCTTTGTAAAAAGTGCGGCAACCGCACTCAGCCTCTCCATTTCGTCATCGGTCAGATCGAGATAATTCTTTGCCTCATTAGTGGTTTTTACAACAAGCATATCTCGGTAAAAGGATATAAGATCCTGCCAAAAAGCGGATATATCCTTTGAAGAACGCACAATGTTCTCAACAGCTCCGAATACAGCATCAAAATCGCTCGAGGCGATAGCCCGTACCAGCCGTTCAGCGGCATCTCTTCCGCCGACTCCGAGAGTATTATTAACGAGATCTACAGTTATCCTCTCGCGCCCTCCCGCACAAAGCTCCAAAAGGCTTATAGCGTCTCTCATTCCGCCCTGCGCCATTTTGGCGATTATACGAAGAGCGCCGGGATCGTATTCTATACCCTCTTTATCCGAAATATACGCAAGTCTTGACACCAATGTATCTGTTGATATTCGTCTGAAATCGTGTCTCTGACACCTTGACACTATCGTTGAGGGAAGCTTATGAAGCTCGGTCGTTGCAAGAACGAATATCGCATGTGCAGGCGGTTCCTCGAGCGTTTTGAGAAGTGCGTTAAACGCACTTCCGCTGAGCATATGAACCTCATCAACTATATAAACTCTGTATTTGAGTGATGACGGCGTGTATACCACCTCATCGCGGATATCACGTATATTGTCAACGCCGTTGTTTGAAGCGGCGTCCATCTCAAGCACGTCGGTAGCCGTACCTGCGTCTATTGAACGGCATGATTCGCATTTATTGCACGGACTGCCGTTTACCGGTGAAGCGCAATTAACCGCCTTTGCAAGTATTTTTGCACAGGTGGTCTTTCCCGTTCCGCGCGAGCCGCAGAAAAGGTAGGCATGAGAAAACTTTGCGTTCTCAGTTTCGTATTTCAAAATAGAGGTAATGTGCTCCTGACCGTAAACGTCGTCGAACGTCTGCGGCCGCCATTTACGGTATAGTGCCTGATGCATGTTTCCTCCTAAAATATAGTGAGCTGTAAAGTAAGACCATACACCTTTCATTCGAATCTCGTCACCACGCGATCTCCGTACCCCCTGCTCAGAGCAGGCTGCCTCGCGGCACATCGGGTAGATTGCTTAATGCTGCTTGGTTCCCCACCTGACATGGTTCACAATTCCCAATTGCGCAAGACCCGCTCGTCAACGCAGCAGGCACGGCTCAGGCCGTTTAGAGTTGATCCTCAAGAAAGGGATTCCCCCCTGCTGTAGCGGATTTCAGGTACAGGGCTCCGCTAATTCCCCGGCTAGTATGGCCTTATTCTACAGCTCACTGCTGTGTCTTTCTGACACCACTATAGTATAACAGATTTTTTCTCTTTTTGCAAGTGATTTTTTAATTTTTCTTCAATTCGTGCAAAATTTATTCAAGCATATACTTGGTTTGCACTGCTTCGCGCAACTCGCTCACGGCTCTTACGGTCATGGCTATGAAAATGATCGCGCAAATAATATTTATAACTGCGAACCATCCCATATTTTTATCCATGAAAGCATAGAAGGCTCCATAGAGCGAGCAAAGGATATCCGATGCAACGTAAATTACCGCGACATCGAGTACTCTCAAAAAATTTTTATTAAGATCGTTTTGGACTTCAAGTATTCTCGCCTGCTCACCCTCGCTGTTTATTTCCTTTCCGCAGACATAGCCCGTGTGTGCTTGGACTACCTTTCTTATCTCGCGGAAGACGACCGACAGCAAAATTACGAAAATTATTCCATGCAAGGCTACCGTTCCCACATAGAATAGATAGGTCGCAAACGCCTCACTGCTCTTTTCCATGGCATTGTATGTATAGTTACTTTGATAGTATGTATCTGCAAGGTTTGAAAGGATTGCAGACAGAGCGTAAAGCCCCATCATTATCGCAGGAGCCTTTACCGATATCTTAGTGGATTTTCTGAAATACACGAGTGCGGGGATCATAAAGGCAATTACCACAATATCGGGGAAAATATTTACTCCGTCAAGTTTAAAGTCCATAGTCAGTATGGCCGCCGCAACGAAAAACCATGTAGCTATCTTAACGTTTCGGATGGTAAATATACCGTCCTTGGGCATAATTTTTTCGCGATAGACACTCTCGACGCTGTTGCAAAAGGTCTTGTCCGCCATTATGCGTGAAAAATACTTCAATGAGCGAATCAACCAAACGATGCCTACTGCCAAAACGGGCATGACGCATAGTCCGCGGATGACTCCTATGTATCTGTACATACCGAAGAACAACGAGTTTTCATTGTATGAAGAATTTGTCAGGTCAACAAGCTCGGGCAAAAACGCCAGAACCGCTTTAAATATGATAAAAAACACGGTAAAGTTTTTGAGCTTGTCAGTGTAGCTCTGTCCGCCCACTTTCTTAGAAGAGGTCACCGCCGTATTGTCGTGGAAATTTCCAAGCTCGCTCAATCCGTCGAAAAGCTTGACGAATGAAGGTGCAAGAAATGCTGTCTCAAGGACGGCGAACACGAAGCTCCAAAGCAAAAGCGAGGAATTTCTCTCGCTTGTGGCATCAATGCCGAACACCCAGAGCAAAGCCAATATTTTTCCGCCGTCAATAAGTATCATTTTTTCAAAGGCTCTTCTCGCGTCTTCAAGTCCCTCGCAGACCATCGAAAGCTTAACCAACGACAGACTGAGTATTATGTAACCGAAAATATCCGGAAACACGTCGACGATACTTATATTGGGATTAAAGATGAACACGAAGGACAATGCCATGGCAAACCACGGTATTTTTTCCGCGCGAGCCGACGTTTTTGCGTTTCTGCTCTTCTCCATAAGTATCTTTCTCCTTACCTGTTCTTCTTTTTCTTTTTTGCGGTTGCAGCAGAACGTTTCTGCTGCTCGTCGCTGTATATCTCGGCTTCAAGCGACTTCTCCGAATACTTTTTTGCAAATTTTTCGCGTCGCTGACGTTCCCTATCCTCTTTTTCCGCACGCATTCTGTTTATGAACTCAAATCGTGACGGCTTTTGACGCATTTCAATGTCGCTTTCGTCGCATATCTTCGAGTAACACGAGAAAAGCATGAGAAGGTTGAGAATAACTATCGCGATGTTGAAGATAAGTATCCACGCAGGCAATGCCGTTGCCTGCAAAAAGCTTTTCACCGACTCGGTAGGTATCCAGCACACTATCTGCAACACGAAATATACTGCGTACATCACGAGGTTTCGAATTGAAACATACACAAGCTTTGGCGCACCCGTTTCCTTGGAGATAGCCGAGACCGAAATACACATAATAATTGTAAACAGAAATTCAAGCGAGTATCTCACATAAGACACGGCATCCGATATTTCGGTGGATATTATCCTCTCCTCCGTGATCATATTTGAATACAAAAATTCAGAGAGATTTCCAACGGCACCTATAACCGATATAGCTATCATTAAAACACAGGAAAAGAGCAAAATTACGAAGCTCTTGTGATATGAAGAAAGCTTTTTGATCCCGACGAAAGCTATGGCATATCCCACGAGTTTAAAAAATGAGCCGAAGATATTGAAAGCCATCATTGTCGCCGTAAAATAGCCTATCAAAAGCAATCCGAATCCCATTTTGCCCTCCTTTCAAACGAGGCTTATCGTCCCGATCCGGCTCCGGGAGCACCGCAGCATTTCTTATATTTTTTTCCCGATCCGCATGGGCAGAGATCATTTCTTCCCACGTCGGCGGTTTTCTTGACAACCGTGACCTTTTTAACCTTTTTCTCGCCGTTCTGTCCTTCAAATCCCTCGTTTATGGGTCTTGCAAGCTGAACACGCTTGACCTCGGGGGTCCTTATCGTTACAGTCAGTATCATTCTGACCGTATTATCTCTTATATAGGAGACCATTGCGTCAAACATATCCGCGCCCTGAATACGGTACTCGTTGACGGGATCGCGCTGCGCGTATGACTGAAGTCTGATCGTATCCTTGAGATCATCCATGGCGTCGATATGATCCATCCAGTTGCGGTCAACGTTCTGCAAGAGTACCGCTCTCTCTATTTCCTTGAAGCGGTCCTCTCCGATCTCGGCAGCCTTCTGTTCATAGAGCTTGAACGCACGCTCGAGAAGCATTTCTTCGATATCCTCGGGCTTTACCTTCTTGCTTCCGTCCGCGTACTCTCTGAAATCCTCATCGGTGGTCAGCACATTCTTATAAAGCTCGCGAAGTCCCGCAAAATCCCAAAGCGTATGATCGTCGCCGTGAAGATGTGCCGCAACATTATCGCCAATCGTTGCCTTTATCATCTTGCGTATCGTTTCGTCTATATCCTCACCGTTCAGTACACTGTTGCGCTGTCCGTATATGATATTTCTCTGCTGGTTCATAACGTCATCGTAAGTGAGAACGTACTTACGTCGCTTGAAGTTCTGATCCTCTATGCGCTTCTGCGCGTTCTCTATCGTGTTTGAGAGCATCTTAGCGTCAATAGGCGTATCCTCGGGAAGTCCGAGTCTGTCGATCATTCCGAGTATTCTCTCAGAGCCGAAAAGTCGCATAAGATCATCCTCAAGCGAGATATAAAATCTCGACTCGCCGGGATCTCCCTGACGTCCCGAACGGCCGCGGAGCTGATTGTCTATACGACGGCTCTCGTGGCGCTCGGTACCGAGAATATAAAGTCCGCCCGCATCTCTCACCTTATCTGCTTCGGGAGCTATCTCCTGCTTGAATTTTTCATAAAGCTCACGGTATATATTTCGCGCGTTTATTACCTCTTCATCGTCTATGGCAGCGGTGCCCGTAGCCATGGCGATAAGATCCTCGTCTATCTCCATCTTGCGCATCTCGCGCTTAGCCATATACTCGGGATTTCCTCCGAGCATAATATCGGTTCCACGTCCCGCCATGTTGGTGGAAATGGTAACTGCGCCGAATTTACCTGCCTGAGCTACTATCTCCGCCTCTTTGTCATGATGCTTTGCGTTGAGGACAGTGTGAGGAATTCCCTCTCTCTTAAGTCTTCTTGAAAGCTCCTCCGACTTATCGACCGAGACCGTACCTACGAGCACCGGCTGGCCCTTTGCGTGGCACGCCTTTACTTGCTCGATTACAGCGTTGTATTTTGCGTTGACAGTCTTGTAAACGATGTCGTGATGGTCGACTCTTATCATAGGACGATTCGTGGGTATCTCTACGACGTCAAGTCCGTATATTTCACGGAATTCCGCTTCTTCGGTGAGTGCGGTACCGGTCATACCCGAAAGCTTGGTATACATTCTGAAATAATTCTGGAAGGTAATGGTCGCAAGAGTTCTGTTCTCTTTCTCGACCTTAACACCCTCTTTTGCCTCTATCGCCTGATGCAGACCGTTTGAATAGCGTCTGCCGGGCATGAGACGTCCGGTAAAGGCATCGACGATCATTACTCCGTGCTCGTTTACGACATAGTCAACGTCGAGCTTCATTATACCGTGCGCACGGATAGCCTGATTGATATGATGAGCTATTTCGGAGTTCTCGGGATCTGAGAGATTTTCTATACCGAAAAATTCCTCGGCTTTTTTTGCACCTGCCGGAGTCAGAATGGCGTTGTTGGCCTTCTCATCGACGATATAATCTGCGTCAACGTCGTCGTAGCTCTCCTTGGTATCCATCTCCTTGATAACAAATTTGCGCAGTCTGCGTGCAAAAGCATCAGCCCTGTCGTACATATCGGTCGATTTCTCTCCCGCGCCCGAGATAATAAGCGGAGTTCTCGCCTCGTCGACGAGTATGGAGTCGACCTCGTCAACGATGGCAAAATTATGACCTCTTTGCACCATTCTTTCCTTATAAACCACCATATTGTCACGCAGGTAGTCAAATCCGAATTCGTTGTTCGTTCCGTATGTGATATCCGAATTATAGGAAACCTGCTTCTCCTCGGGTGTAAGTCCGTGAACGACAAGTCCGGTCGTAAGTCCCATAAATCCGTATACTCTTCCCATTTCTTCACTGTCACGGCGAGCGAGGTAATCGTTTACAGTAACTATGTGAACTCCCTTTCCCGAGAGCGCATTGAGATATGCGGGCATAGTCGCCACAAGAGTCTTTCCTTCACCCGTCTTCATTTCGGCTATTCTGCCCTGATGCAGAATGATAGCGCCCATGAGCTGAACACGGAACGGACGCTTTCCGAGCACACGGTCATCCGCCTCTCGAACAGCCGCAAACGCATCGGGAAGTATATCGTCGAGTGTCTCGCCTGCCGCCAGTCTTTCCTTGAGCCTGCGTGTGGTATCAGCAAGTTCTTCGTTGGTCATTGCCGAGTACTTCGGCGCGAGATCCTCTATATAATCAACTATCTTAGTAAGCTTTTTGAGTTGTCTTTCGCTGTACGTACCGAAAATCTTTTCTCCGAGTCCCATTATATGTCTCCTTAAAAATATAAGTGTTAGTCAATTGTAAAACTGCGTTTTCCAATTGAGAGCCGCGCGGCGGGGATACGC
>CAYQEY010000060.1:0-12627 GCA_964416635.1 uncultured Lachnospiraceae bacterium
CACGGTGGTGTGAGAGGTCGGCTTCTCAACTAATGGGGAGCCTCCTACTCGATTGAGATAGGTTATTGCATCATTGCCTTGAATTTTTTTGCTTTTTCGAATGCAAGCGAGGAGAATGCTCTGAAATCAAGCCCTGCATAGATGTCGTGCGTATTTCTTTCGGGCTTGCTCTTGCTTGTCAGCTCAAAGGTCAGATCTCCCTTGTAATCTGCCTTTTTGAGTCTGTCGGCGATCTTGTTCCAATCGGCAACACCGTCGAAGGGAAGGAGATGTGAATCGTCAAGCCAGGTTATCGTATCGCCTGTTTGTCCCATATTGTCGTTGAGGTGGGTGCAGACGAGCTTGTTCGCATATTTGCCTATGATATCGCGGCTCGCGTTGTAGCACATTTCGTGCCCCGTGTCGATGCAGAATCCGACGCGCGCCGAGGAGCCGAGTCTGTTCATAAGATATTCGACGTACATCTCGCCCTCGGTATTTTCAAGAGCTACCGTAACGCCGTATTTTTCGCCCGCGTTGAATATTTTCTCAAATCGCGGAAGACCTGCCTCGCCCGGCGTGCATTTGTCCATGCCGATGATCGCGTGAAGTATCATGAGCGGAACGCCTACGGCGGCGGTGTTTTTTACGCACGCCACCAGCTCGTCAGCGTAAGCGTCGCCCTCGTCGCCGACCTCCCAGAGCTTATCTGCCTTGCCGAAAGGCGCGTGCGTGGACTGATATATCATTCCGCGCTCGTAAAGCGCTTTGGCGTAATCCTCATTTACCCTATCCGCCGAGCAATCGGTGAAAACGCCCTCCCAGCCAATCTCTCCGAGTATTTTGATCTGTTCGATAGTCGGGACGTTAAATCCCATTCCCGTTGCTACCACAAGCTTGTTCATAATCAACCTCCGAAGTAAAATATCACCTACACTAGTATAGCACTGAGTTTTTCTTTTGTCAAGTGCGGTTTTTTATTGACAATCTGTTTTTGCTGTGATATAATCTACTTGTTATAAATTATCATATTTGGGAGTAAGATCATGAAAGTATATGCAAATCTGCATCTTCATTCGACACATTCTGACGGTAAATACAGCCCGGCCGAGCTTGTAGAGGTAGCAAAGTCGGAGGGATATAAGGCTCTCGCTATCACCGATCACGATACCGCGACGGCGTATCCCGAGCTTGTGGAGGCGTGCGCAGAGCAGGGAATGGAGTGCATTTTCGGAGTTGAGTTTTCGGTGCAGAAGCCTAAGAGTTATCATATCGTGGGATTTGATTTTGATCCCGAATATCCCCCGATGAAAAAATATCTGTCCGATATGGCTTTGAGACAGACAGATAATACGTTCTGTTGCTTCAACGCCGCAGTCGAAAAGGGAGACATCAGCGGGATCACGTGGGAAGAAGTGCTTGAATACAATAAAAACATAGCGTGGTTGTGTAACGAGCACGTTTTTAACGCCATGCTTGCCAAGGGGTTGGTAGAGAAGTGCAACTATATGGCGTGGTTTGAGAAGAATTTTCTCCATCAGCGCGGTCAGTATCCGCCGAAAATAGGTTTTTTGACGCTGCCCGAAATAACGGCATTGATAAAGGCTGCCGGCGGATTTGCCGTTGCCGCGCACCTTACGAAGGACTATGGCTCGCTTGACGATGTGGATCTGCTTATCGAGAACGGAATTGAGGGCATTGAGGTCCTTCACCCCGATATGTCTGCTGAGGAGCAGGAAAGAGCGATCAGAATAGCACTTGAAAAAGATCTGTTCGTGAGCGGCGGAAGCGACCATTCGGGACTTTGCGGCGGTTGCTATTCGGCGTTTCCCAGTGAAGAGGAGCTTAAAAGAAGCCCTTGGTTTATTCCCGAACTCAGTGCAGGTACCGCTGAAGGCTTCTACAGGGAGATAAAAAATCGGAAGATAGACCGTGAATACCGCACAAATCTGCAAAAACAATTGACAAATGCAAAATATGGTGATATAATAAAAGGCAATTAAATTTATTTTGATCACAACGATCATTGGATGGAGAATATATGAAAAGAGATTTTGTTCGATCTATATACGAATGTCCCGAATCCTATTCCGGTAAGGAGGTCACGCTCGGCGGTTGGGTGCGCAATCTTCGCGACAGCAAGGCGTTCGGATTTATCGACCTCAACGATGGTAGCTGTTTTAAATCGGTTCAGGTCGTTTTTGAAAGAGATAAAATTGAAAATTACGACGAGATAGCTCACCAGAATGTCGGTGCCGCTCTCGTTATCAAGGGAACGGTAGAGCTTACCCCCGCAATGAAGCAGCCCTTTGAGATAAAGGCTATCGCAATTGAGGTTGAGGGTACGTCTACGCCGGAATATCCTCTTCAGCCTAAGAGACATACTGTAGAGTTCTTGCGTGAACAGGCTTATCTGCGTCCGAGAACCAACCTTTTCTCGGCTGTGTTCAGAGTGAGAAGCGAGGCGGCGTATGCAATTCATAAGTTCTTCCACGACCGCGGATTTGTATACGTCCATACCCCCATTATTACGGCATCCGACTGCGAGGGTGCGGGTGAGATGTTCAGAGTTACCACGCTTGATATTGACAATCCTCCCAGATGCGAGGACGGCAGCATTGATTTCTCTGAGGATTTCTTCGGC
Source organism: uncultured Lachnospiraceae bacterium (assembly GCA_964416635.1). Taxonomy (GTDB): domain Bacteria; phylum Bacillota; class Clostridia; order Oscillospirales; family CAG-272; genus HGM12713. The sequence goes on from CAYQEY010000060.1 coordinate 2,624, forward strand.
AAGTCCGCAAATCTCACGGTTTCGGGTCAGCTTGAGGGCGAGACTTACGCACTTGCTTACGGTAAGATCTATACCTTCGGACCTACATTCAGAGCAGAGAACTCAAATACCGCAAGACACGCGGCGGAGTTCTGGATGATCGAACCCGAGATAGCCTTTGCGGATCTCGACGACAATATGCAGCTCGCGTGGGATATGATAAAGTTTATAATTACTCACGTTCTTGAAAACTGCAAGCAGGAGATAGAGTTCTTCGATAAGTTCGTCGAAAAGGGACTTCTCGACCGCCTTACCGCTCTTGCAAACAGCGACTATAAGAAGGTCACCTATACCGAAGCTGTAGATATCCTCAAGAAGAGCGGCGCGGATTTCAAGTATCCCGTCGAGTGGGGAATCGACCTGCAGACCGAGCATGAAAGATATCTTACCGAGCAGGTATTCAAGTGTCCCGTGTTCGTTATAGATTATCCCAAGGAGATCAAAGCATTCTATATGCGCCTTAACGACGACGGCAAGACTGTCGCCGCTATGGACCTCCTCGTTCCCGGTGTTGGTGAGATAATCGGCGGCTCTCAGCGTGAGGAAAGGATCGATGTCCTCACAGAAAGAATGGCTGAGTGCAATCTCAGCGAGGAAGACTATTGGTGGTATTGCAACCTTCGCCGCTTCGGCGGAACCAAGCATGCGGGCTACGGACTCGGCTTTGAGCGTATCATTATGTACCTCACGGGCGTTTCCAACATCCGTGATGTTCTCCCCTATCCCAGAACGGTCGGCAACGCTGAATATTGATTCGGTTAAAACTTTCGCATAAAAAATAAAAGGCGAAAAAGAGTTTTCTGATACCGGTAGGTATCGAAAACTCTTTTTGTATAACGAAAACCACGCGACAGTGGCGGGGTTTTATAAAGGCTTTGCCGATAAGCAGGAATTAGAGCATAATGCTTTTATGCCAAAGGCTCCTTCCGAGAGGGAGCTGTCACCGAAGGTGACTGAGGGAGAGTACGAGTAGTAAGAGAGTTTATGTTCAATGTGTCTGTTATGTTTTTTGATTTTTCAACAATATACTCTATCCAAAGAATATAAAAAGTCAGTATGCACGCAGGCTCCTTCCACCGCAAGCGGTCCCCCTTCCTCCCGGAGGAAGGCTTTGGTTGAAACTCGTTTACGAGTAGCGGGTAATGATCGCGTGGTTGCAGACCAATAAAAAGCGCACTTGTGCGCTGCCAATAGTATTAGGACTATGCCCGAAACTGAAATACCACCCGCTCGGGTGGATTTTTATTCTTAAAGGCTATTGACAAAACAGCTTTTTTTGTGTATAATATTTGAGAATAATTCTCAAATTGGAGATGCTATGTCAGGATATAATACCGAACAAAAGAGGCTGTTGCTTGAATTTTTAGAGCACAACAGCGACAATTCATATACGATAGACGAGATAGTTGAAGGCATAAACGCCTCGGCAGGCGAATGTGCGCTCGGCAGAAGCACGGTCTACAGACTGATGACCCGTCTTGTAGAGGAAAAGCGAGTGCAGCGCTTTGCGGGCGAGGGAAGCCGACGGTTTCTGTACAGGGTGATTGCCGATGATCACTGCAGAAATCATCTTCATCTGAAGTGCCTGCGTTGCGGAAGGATACTCCATCTTGACAGCGCGACCTCAGATGCTTTGCTTGAACAGGTGCGACGAGTCAAGGATTTCTCTGTCAGCGAGGAGGATACGCTGCTTTTCGGCAGATGTGCGGAGTGTAAGTTGGGAGAGAAGAATGTTTAAGCGGGAGATACTTTTACGACTTGCGGCGTTGCTTTTGCTTGCGTCTGTTGCTGTCGGAATGTGTGCCTGCACGCCGCGAGCGCAGGACGACGGAAAAATAAAAATAGTATGCACGCTTTTTCCACAGTACGATTGGCTTCGAAATATTGTGGGCAAAAACGAGAATATAGATCTTTCTTTGCTCGTCAAAAACGGAACCGATATACACAGTTATCAACCTACGGCGGCTGATATTATGGAGATTTCCGATTGCGATATGATAGTTTATCTCGGCGGAGGTGCAGACACATGGGTTGAGGAGGCACTTGACAGAGCAGGGTGCGAGAATATAAAAAAAATACCGCTTCTTGAATGTGAAGGGGTCGTGCTTCGTGATATTTCATCTGAGTCGGAGGACCATTTGCACGAGGAGCACTCGCATGAGCATTCGCACGAGGGACATGATCACGGTGCGAACGACGAGCATTTGTGGCTGTCTTTGAAAAATGCTGCAGCTTTATGCGCTGTGATTCGTGATGCCGTTTGCGAGCTTGACGGGGATAACGCGAGCCTTTATCGCGAGAATGCCGAACAGTATATCTCTCGTATAGACGAGTTAGATGCTGAATACTCCGAGGCGATTGAGACGGTGAACGAGCACGACAGGTTTGTGCTGTTTTGCGACCGTTTTCCTTTCGTATATTTGCTTGAGGACTATGGGGTGGGATATTCTGCGGCGTTTGAAGGATGCTCGTCGGATGCGAATGCTGATTTTGCCACGGTTCTGCGTCTTATAGACGAGCTTGAGACGCATTCACTTAACTGCGTGGTCGTGACTGAAAATGCCGATTGGGCGCTTGCGAACACGGTAGTTTCTTCGGCAAAGGATTTTAACGGAGAGATACTCGTGATGAACTCATTGCAGTCGGTGAGTGAGCGGCAGATAAAGAACGGTGCAGACTATCTGTCGGTGATGGAATATAATCTCGGCGTGCTGAAGCGTGCGCTGAAAATTAAGGATTAGGAGAATATATGGCGCAGATCATTTGCAATAACGTTTCGCTCGGATACGACGGTCACGTCGTTTGCGAGCACTTGAATTTTCAGATAAATGCGGGCGATTATATGTGTATAGTCGGCGACAACGGTTCGGGAAAAAGTACGCTCGTCAAGACGCTTCTGTCGCTTAAAAACACGATCTCGGGTAGCGTAACGCTTGAGGGCGGGCTGGTGCGTCGGGATATAGGCTATTTGCCGCAGCAGAGCGAGGCTCAAAGGGATTTTCCGGCATCCGTGCGCGAGGTAGTGATCTCGGGATGCGTCGGCGGACTCGGAAAAAAAGTCTTCTTCGGAAGAGCGGAACGTCTTGAGGCGGAGCAAAATATGAAGATAATGGGAATCTCTGACCTTGCGGATAAGAGCTACCGTGAGCTTTCGGGCGGTCAGCAACAGAGAGTGTTGCTTGCGCGCGCTCTTTGCGCGGCAAGGAAGGTCCTTTTGCTTGATGAGCCCACGTCGGGGCTTGATCCGTCTGCATCGGCGTCGCTCTATTCGCTCATAGAGCATCTCAATCAGCACATGGGGATCACCATCATAATGGTAACTCACGATATTGAAAATGCGCTTCGCGATGCGACCTGTGTGCTCCGCATGAGTACCGAGCCGAAATTTTTTGAGTCGGTGGAGGACTACAGAAAAGAACATCTTTCCGGAGGTGCGGTATGAGCGTTCTTGAGCTTCTCGGAAAGTATTTTTCATATGAATTTGTATGGTTTGCGCTTATAGTCGGAACATTGATAGCACTTTGTTCCTCGCTCTTTGGCGTTGTTCTTGTACTGAAGCGATTTTCTTTTATCGGAGACGGGCTTTCGCACGTGGCCTTTGGAGCACTTGCCATTGCTACGGTTATGGATATTACGGATAATATGCTGATAGTCCTTCCGGTAACCGTGATCTGCGCGATACTTATACTAATGAGCGGACAGAAAGCGAAGATAAAGGGAGATGCGGCGATAGCGATGCTCTCTGCCGGATCACTTGCGGTGGGATATCTCGTGATGAGTGTGTTTTCCACCTCGGGAAATGTTGCGGGCGACGTTTGCAGTACGCTCTTCGGATCTTTTTCGATAATTACGCTCTCGCGAGCAGAGGTCGTGCTCTGTGTTGTGATGTCGTTTATTGTTATAGCGCTTTTCGTTCTGCTTTATAACCGAATTTTTGTCGTAACCTTTGATGAGACCTTTGCAAGTGCTTCGGGTGTGCATGCACAACTTTACAATCTGATAATAGCGGTAATTACCGCAGTGATCATAGTGCTTGCCATGAATCTCGTGGGCTCGCTCCTGATCTCGGCACTTGTCATATTTCCCGCACTTTCGGCAATGCGCGTGGCGAAGACCTTTAAGGGAGTTGTCGTCTGTTCCGCCGCTGTTTCGGTGTTCTGCGCCGTGTCCGGAATCCTTATAGCCATATTGGCATCAACGCCCGTCGGACCTACGGTCGTCGTTGCCGATATACTTGCGTTTCTCATCTGCTTCGCGGTCGGAAAGCTGATAAAGCGATAGGGGTCGGTGTAGTTCATTTGCGTTGAGCTTTTATTTTGCTGCCCTTCTTTCTGAAAACTACTCGACATGTGGCGAAGCGGAATTGCTCTCGGAAATAAAGGAGGCAAAAAACTAAAATAAACCGGCTAACCGGCAAAATATAAAAACTTTTGCATAAACGTTGATTGAATTATGCAGAATGAATTTGCGGAGCTTAACAAATTATAAGTGACGATTATTATAATATTTTATTTTGAATTTGCGGGTTAATTTCTTTGAATACAGGAAATATTCTGAATTGTTTTTAATAAAACAGTGTTGATTTTTACAATGATATTCGAAAGCTGACCGAAAAGGCCGTTTGTGTGATTTTTGAAAAATAGTATTGTATAATTCGACACAAGATATTTCACTAAAAATCTTAAAAACATATATAATTTTAAGAAATATTGCATTATAACACACAAAATACGGCTGTTTTTTAAAAATGAAAGCGATAATTATTTTGCCCTTATCGGCTTGAACCTGTGTTAGTCGTTTTCCACCTCAAACGAGTACTTTCGATTGCTATATGTTCGTTTTGTTAAAGTTTTTTGATTTTTTTCACACTTTATTGTGAAAAAGTGTTGACAACTGCCGTATTTGCGAGTATAATGTGTACATTAAGCAAAGCATTTTTGCTAAAATAACATAAGGAGAAAGAATGGTTATGAAACTTTCAACAAAACTTATTGCACTTGTTCTTTCTGCCGTTATGCTTCTCGGCGTTTTCAGCCTTACATCGTGTAACTCTGACAATCCTGCGAAGGATAACGAAAAGATCAAGATCGGTCTTACGGGACCTCTCACCGGCCCGGCTTCAATTTACGGTATCGCCGTAAGAAATTCTGCTCAGCTTGCGATTAATGAGATCAATGAAGCAGGAGGACTTGACGGTATCCTCTTCGAACTTGAAATGCTTGATGATGAGCACGACGCTACCAAGGTTGAGACTCTCTACGCTGACCTCTATGAGGGCGGTATGCAGATCTCTCTCGGTACCGTAACCACGAAACCCGGACTTGAATTCAAGAACTTCTCAAAGGAAGACAACGTATTCTTCCTCACACCTTCCGCTACAGGCGACGCTATTCCCGAATTCGAAAATGGTTACCAGATGTGCTTTGCAGACTCCAACCAGGGTACTGCTGCCGCTGAGTTCTTCAATGCAAACTACAAGGGTAAGAGCGTAGGTATCTTCTACAAGTCCGACGACGAGTATTCCAAGGGTATTTACGACAACTTCAAGAAGAACCTTGACTCTTCTTTCACGGCAACTCTTAAGGAGTCTGCTTTCACCGGTGACGCTACTACCTTTGACTCTCAGATCCAGAACCTCAAGGATTGCGAAGTCGTATTCATGCCCATCTACTACGATCCTGCGTCCGCATTTATGACTCAGGCAAAGTCTGTTGACAACAACATCAAGGTATACTACGGCTGCGACGGATTTGACGGTATCGACGCTATCAAGAATTTCGATATCACCTCCATCGCACAGGAAGTTTCCTACCTCTCACACTTCAACTCCACCGCTACCGAGGGTCCTGCTGCTGAGTTCATTCAGAAGTACAACGATGCCTACGACGAGTCCAAGGAGCCCATCAATCAGTTCGGTGCTGCAGCTTACGACTGTGTTTATGCGATCTATGAGGCACTGAAGGTTGCTAAGGCAGACGGCAAGAAGATCACTGCAAATATGTCGGCAAGCGACTTCTGCGATATACTCAAGGAAGTATTTAACAGCGAAACCTTCGTATTCCACGGTATTACGGGTAAGACAGAGGGCAACAACAAGTCCAACATCTCCTGGAGCGCTGACGGAACCGTTAAGAAGGACGCTATCAAGTACATAGTCAAGGAAGCTAACTCCTGATTTGTTGCGTCAATAGACCTTTATTGACCCCATATACAAACGATTGCCGATGCTTTTGCGTTGGCAATCGTTTGTTAAAAAGCTTAAAAATAAGGAAAAGCTATGGAATTTTTAATTACGTTCGTAAACGGCTTGAGCCTTGGCGGGATCTATGCCATGATCGCGCTTGGCTATACTATGGTTTACGGTATTGCAAAGATGCTTAATTTTGCGCACGGCGACATAATCATGGTCGGCGGATATGCTATTTTGGTATTCCTGTGGGTCAACCCGATAGTAGCTATCATCGCATCGGTCATATTCTGCGTTTTGTTGGGTATAGTTGTCGAAAAGGTGGCGTATAAGCCACTCAGGGGCGCATCTCCTCTCGCTGTGCTGATCACGGCTATCGGTGTCAGCTATCTGCTGCAGAGCATTGCGCAGATGGTGTTTGGCTCGGCACCCAAATATGTAATTATTGCGGATCTCGGCACTCTTAAGATCGGAAGCCTTTCGATAGGCTACGGTACTATCATTACGCTTGCTTGCTCTATCGTTGTAATGATAGCTCTCAATGTTTTTGTAAAATTCTCAAAGACCGGACGCGCGATGATAGCGGTCTCTGAGGATAAGCAGGCGGCTCAGCTTATGGGAATCAACGTCAATAATATTATAATGATAACTTTTGCCATCGGCTCGGCGCTTGCCGCACTCGCCGCACTTTTCTTCCTGCTGAAGGCTCCCAGGATCAATCCTACGTTCGGCGCCATGCCGGGAATCAAGGCTTTTACTGCCGCGGTTATCGGAGGAATCGGTTCTATACCCGGAGCAATGATAGGCGGACTTTTGCTCGGACTGGTCGAATGCTTCGGACAGATGCCGGGTATTGCGGCGTATACCGGACCTTATATCGATGCAATCGAGTTTTCCATCCTAATTATAATTCTTCTTGTTAAGCCTACAGGTCTTCTCGGTAAGAAGAGAAGGGAGAAGGTATAATGAAGAACTTCAAGTGGAAACATTATATAAACTATATCGCAGTGTGTCTTGTGACGCTTATCTTTACTGTGCTTGCTCTCACGGGAGTTTTGCAACGCTCGTGGCAGGTAAACCTTGAGAAGATAGCCATAAGCATGATACTTGCGGTTTCCCTCAGCCTCGTAGTAGGTTTTTTGGGAGAGCTTTCGCTCGGACACGCAGGATTTATGTGCGTTGGCGCTTATCTTGGCGGTAAGGTGGCGGCTTTGCTCGTTCCTTCGCTTGGAAACGGACTTCTTGCGTTTGTTATCTCGCTTCTTGTTGGCGGTATATGCGCAGGTGTTTGCGGATTTATTATCGGTCTGCCGGCGCTTAGACTGAAAGGAGATTATCTCGCCATAACAACTCTTGCTTTCGGAGAGATCGTCAGAGTGATATTCCAGAACACGAGTGAGAATACCTTTGGCGGAGCGATCGGACTTTCCACGCCTCGTTTTGACAGAAAGTATTTCTTTATTATTTGCTTTGTGATGGTTCTTGTCACGCTTTTCGTGGTGCAGAACCTTATCCGAAGCAAGCACGGCAGAGCCATTACGGCTATAAGAGACAACGAGATAGCGGCGAAGGCTACGGGTATAAACGTTACCAAGTACAAGCTCGTCGGCTTTATCGTTGCTGCAATGTTTGCAGGCTTTGCGGGCGTGCTTTTCAGCTATTCGCAGAACAATATCTCCAGTGTGAACTTCAGCTACAATTATTCCATTGAGATACTCGTTATCGTGGTTCTCGGCGGAATGGGTAATATATCGGGCTCTTTGGTTGCGGCAACTGCGATAACCCTGCTTAACGCCGAGCTCGCAACGCGTCTGACCGGCAATCTTGCGGTTCTTAAGGATCTCGTTTACGCGATCGTGCTTATAGTTATCGTTATATACAATAACTCCCCCGCACTCAAGAATTTCAGGGACAAGTACAATCTCAGAAATCTTTTCTCGCGTATCATCAAAAACAAGAGCGATGCCGACGATTCCAAGAGATGGGACGTAGTGCCTACGAAGATCAAGATGGATGCGATCCTTTCCACTGACATAGTGGTTAATGACTCTGAGCCTGATAAACCGAAGGAGGACAGTGATGAGTGAATATGTACTGGAGACCAAAAATCTCGGAATATCCTTTGGCGGACTTAAGGCTGTAAGCGATGTTAATCTTCAGATAAAGAAGGGCGAGATATACGGACTTATCGGACCTAACGGTGCGGGTAAGACCACTGTTTTTAATCTTTTGACGGGTGTATATCAGCCTACAGAGGGCACGTTTTACCTTAACGGCAAGGAGCTTCGCAAGCTTTCTCAGGAAAAAATAAACCACGAGGGTATTGCAAGAACCTTCCAAAATATTCGTTTGTTCAACAATATGACGGTTCGCCGCAACGTAATGGTCGGACTTCACAACAGAGAAGAGTTTAAGTGCAGTATGATCGAGAGTATGCTTCGTCTGTCGAGACATTTCAAGTGTGAACGCGAGATGAAGAAAAGGGCAGTAGAAATACTTGATATTTTCGGACTTGCCGACGAGAGAAACTCGCTCGCGTGCAATCTGCCTTACGGTAAGCAAAGAAAGCTTGAGATTGCGAGAGCGCTCGCGACCGAGCCTAAGCTTTTGCTTTTGGATGAGCCTGCGGCAGGTATGAATCCTCACGAGACCGAAGACCTTCGCCAGACCGTGCAGCTTTTGCGTGAGAAATACGACATTACGATATTGCTCATAGAGCACGACCTGAAGTTCGTTTCGGGCATATGTGACCGAATTACCGTCCTTAATTTCGGTACGGTGATAGCGTCGGGCAACACCAAGGATGCGCTGAGTGACCCCGAGGTCGTCAAGGCGTATATCGGAAAGTGAGGACTCAATGGCTATTCTTGAAGTAAAAAATATTGAGGTATATTACGGCGTTATCAATGCGCTCAAGGGTATATCTTTTGAGGTAAACGAGGGCGAGATAGTAACGCTTATCGGTGCAAACGGCGCGGGAAAGACTACCACTATGAACAGTATTATGGGCTTTATTCAGCCGAAGGCGGGAGAAATTCTCTTCGAAGGGAAGAATATAGTCGGTCAGCCCACGCATAAAATAATGCGCTCGGGACTTACGCAGGTGCCCGAGGGACGCCGCATATTTGCCGAGCTCAACGTTTATGAGAATCTTATGATGGGTGCTTATACCTCCAAGGACAGAGCACAGACCAAGAAGGACCTCGACAATATATATTCGCTTTTCCCCAGACTTGAGGAAAGAAAAACTCAGATGGCGGGAATGCTTTCGGGCGGCGAACAGCAGATGCTCGCAATGGGCAGAGCGCTTATGAGTCACCCAAAGCTTTTGATGCTCGACGAGCCGTCGATGGGTCTTGCGCCTATACTCGTTTCTCAGGTATTTGATATGATCAAGCACCTCAATGAAACGGGAACTACAATTCTGCTCGTTGAACAGAATGCAGAAAAGGCTCTCTCCATCGCCGACCGCGCGTATGTTATGGAAAACGGTGCCATAACGCTGTCCGGAACGGGTTCCGAACTTGCGGCAAGCGAAAAGGTAAGAGAAGCTTATCTCGGCGGTTGATAGATCTTTATTGGTTTTCGGTTAGTTTGTGTTTGGTTTTTTGCGACTTTCTTTCGAAGAATAAATCCGCTTCGCTCCGTGTCGCTTTTCCTATGCCATTCATCAGCCATTTATTCTTTCGTCATATTTTTTACCCCAACTATTGACAAAGAGCCGTAGTTTTTCTAAGGAAGCTTTCTCGGACAGCTCATCGCTGCCGAGAAAGCTTTT
>CAYQEY010000061.1:0-12201 GCA_964416635.1 uncultured Lachnospiraceae bacterium
AGTACCGCGCCCTTATACTCGGGGCAGTATATCTTTACCCCTTTTATATTTCCGAGCATCTCAGCAGCTCTTGTAAAGAGTGCCTTTTCGTGATGCTCTATCGTCTCCACTCCAAGCTCTCCGATTATTTTCACGCCCTCGCAAAGCCCGACTATCGCAGGTGTCGGCAGAGTACCCGCTTCGCATCTCTCGGGTAACTCGCCTGACATTTCACCCATTAGTGAATCGACACCGTTCCCGCCCTCGATAAGCGTATCGGGAGATATCCCTTTTCCGAATATCGCGACGCCGCATCCCTGTGCTCCGAGCAAGCCCTTGTGACCCGGGGCGCACAGGACATCTATCTTCATATTTTTGATGGATATGGTCATATGACCTGCACACTGTGCGGCATCGACAACGAAAAGTATACCGTTCTTACGGCAAAATTCCCCTATCTCACGAAGCGGCATAGCAAGCGAGCAGATATTGCTTGCACCGGTGCAGACGATCATTCGGGTATTTCTGCGCATATGCTTTGCTATCTGCGCGCATATCATACTCGGAGTTCTGTCGACTACTCCCGCGAGGGTGGGAAAAATATCATATTGTATCCTGCCCTCGCTCCACAGCTTATATACCGGGCGGTAAACGGCGTTGTGCTCCATATCCGAGATCAGCACGTGATCTCCGCGTCGCAAAAGCCCCTTTATTGCCAAATTAAGCGCCTCGGTGGTATTCATGGTAAAACAGACCTGCTCGGGTCCGTCGGCGTCAAAAAGATCGCTTAACCTCTCCCGACATTCAAACACACGCTCTGCCGCCTCAAGCGCGAGTCGATGAGAACCTCTCCCTACGTTACCTCCGTGATAAAACATCAGGTCGTTCATTTTTTCTATCACCGTCTCGGGCTTGGGATAGCTCGTCGCGGCGTTGTCGAGATATGTCAGTTGACCGACTGATCTTGTATCCATCTCTTCACCCGTATCCCCTCACTGTCAAAAACACGTTCTGCATTCGACGCCTGTGAGCAAGAGAATCTCAGCCCATAGCTGCACCCTCTGCCGCCCTTGGAGGAGGAATCGTTCTTAACTACTGTTGATGGTATCGCCGCATTTCCCAATGCCTTCTGTGCCTTGAGCGCGAGCGTCAGCGAGCCTATATTTGCTTGACATCCTCCAAAAAGATCTTCCATTGCTCCACCTCCTTCTCTAAAAGGATATGCGACGCGCTTACCTTCTGCCAATAAAAAGCCCACGGTAAGTGCGCGCAATGTCGGCTGTGGATTTTAATTCACATGACAAAAGATTCAGGACTTGGGTTCCGAGCCCTTTGTCGGTAGTCTGACCCCGCCATAACGGTGTGGACAATGAAGGTTAACCTTTGTGGCGGGTAAAAAGCAAGGCGAAACAAAAAAGATAGCTTGCAGGGACAGGAGTCCGGCGCAACGAGTTGCCGGGTGTCCGTGTCATCCTGAGCGAGCAAAGCGAGTCGAACTGCGAAGCAGTGCGAGGCAAAGCCGAGCAGGATCTCGGACGGAAGGTACAACCATCCCACAAACCGTACCCCTCCCCCGTAGATCCCGACACTGCGTGTCGCGCTTCGCGTTCGACTTCGGGCTACGCCCTCCGCTCAGGATGACACGGGGGATGACAGTGAGTGTATCTTACTATCCTATCGGAAAGATGGTCATATAATCCTCGTAAAAACGCAGAATACGGTGCAACCATTTCGGGCGCACCGTATTCTGCATATCGACTGTTCTCAGGAACGACTCCTAACCCTCAAGGCTTTTTAAGGAGTTATTCAGCGTCCTTGGTGTCAGCCTTTTTTTCCTTCTTTGCCTTCTTGCTGTCATCAGCTGAAGGCTTTACATAGTCAACCAACTTAACGATTGCCATTTCAGCACCGTCTCCTCTACGGGGACCGAGCTTGTAGATCTGTGTATATCCACCGTTGCGCTCTGCATACAGGGGAGCAAGTTCAACGAATACCTTCGTTACAACGTCCTCCTTAGTGATATATGCCAAAGCTGCACGGCGACTTGCAAGAGTATTCTTCTTGCCAAGTGTTATCATTTTTTCGGCCATAGAACGAACTTCCTTTGCTCTGGTGAGAGTTGTCTCAACCTGTCCGTTCTCCAACAGTAATGTTACCATTCCGCGAAGCATAGCATTTCTATGCGCGCTTACTCTGCCGAGTTTTCTTGTTCCGGGCATTATAGTTCCCTCCTCTTCAGTTTTTCTTTCTGATGCTATGCGCTCACTGCGTTATTAGTCTTCCTCTTTGCGGAGGTCAAGACCCAGCGAGTGCAGTTTCTGAATAACTTCTTCAAGCGACTTCTTACCGAGATTACGAACCTTGATCATATCCTCCTCGGTACGGTTAGTCAAATCTTCTACCGTGTCAATGCCTGCGCGCTTCAAGCAGTTGAAGCTACGTACAGACATGTCAAGCTCCTCAATGGTCATCTCAAGAACCTTTTCTTTCTTGGTTTCTTCTCTTTCGACCATAATCTCTACGTTCTTTGCTTCGTCCGAAAGGTCTACGAACAAATTGAGATGCTCGTTGAGAATCTTGGCTCCGAATGAAATCGCTTCCTTTGCGCTTATTGTTCCGTTTGTCTCGACCTCAAGCGTGAGCTTGTCGAAATCTGTAATGTTTCCTACACGTGTGTTCTCCACCGAGTAGCTTACATTGTAAACGGGGGTATAAATAGAATCGGTAAAGATGGTTCCGATCGGCGCTGAAATATTAGAGCCGCGCATCTGTGCGTCGAGCTGCTTATTTCTCTCCTGAGAAACGTATCCTCTGCCATGGTCAAAGGTAAGCTCCATGTAGAGTCTGTCTCCCTCGCCGACTGTCGCGATATGGTGTGCGGGATTGAGAATATCAATATCCGTATCCACCTTGATATCGCCTGCGGTTACTTCCTGCGCGCCGACAACGTCAATAATGACAGTCTTAGGCGAGTTGCAGTGAAGCTTTGCGACTATACCCTTTACATTGAGAACGATTTCTGTTACGTCCTCTTTTACTCCGGGAACAGTGGAGAATTCATGAAGAACGCCGTCAATCTTGATGTTTGTTACGGCATATCCGGGCAAAGAGCTGAGCATAATTCTGCGAAGCGAGTTACCGAGAGTGATGCCGAATCCGCGCTCAAGAGGTTCTACGATAAATTTACCGGTCGTTCCATCCTCGCTCAGATCAACTGTCGTTATATTGGGCTTCTCTATCTCAATCATTCCAAATCATCCTCCTGAAAATTTTTAATTTTGAATAGCCGCGCAAAGCAGACAGCCGTCCGCTCTACGCCAATGAAATGCCACGTTTTGCCGCGACAGGTCGGGGATTACTTGGAGTAGAGCTCGACGATAAGCTGCTCGTTGAATTCGAAATCGATATCTTCTCTTGCGGGAAGAGCTACCACCTTTGCCGAAAGAGCCGCTTTGTCTACGCTGAGCCACTTGGGAGTGTTCTTTGTTTCAAGAGCTTCTGCGAGAGCCTTGCACTTTGCAGAGCCTCTGAAGTTCTCTCTTACAGTCACTACGTCACCTGCGCTAACAAGAATAGAAGGAACGTTTACCTTCTTTCCGTTGAGTTCAAAGTGCTCGTGAAGAACGAGCTGACGAGCTTCCTTGCGGCTCTCTGCCATACCCATTCTGTAAACTACGTTGTCAAGACGACGCTCGATGAGCTTGAGCAGGTTCTCGCCTGTCATACCATCCTGACGGTCTGCCTCTACGAAGTAGTTCTTAAACTGCTTCTCGAGAACGCCGTAGTATCTCTTGGTCTTCTGCTTCTCACGAAGCTGCATTCCATATTCTCTCTGCTTCTTGTTAGCTGCGCCATGCTGACCGGGAGCGGTGCTTCTGCGGTCGATTGCGCACTTGCCCGAAGTACATCTGTCACCCTTGAGGAACAACTTTGTGCCTTCTCTGCGGCAAAGCTTACATGCAGGTCCGGTATATCTTGCCATTTTTATTACCTCCTGTTTGTAATTAAACGCGTCTGCGCTTAGGCGGTCTGCAACCATTGTGCGGAACCGGTGTAACGTCCTTGATCATGGTAATCTGAAGACCTACCGTCTCGAGTGCACGGATCGCAGACTCACGTCCGGCTCCGGGACCCTTTACGTATACTTCAACGGTCTTAAGACCATGCTCCATTGCTGCCTTTGCCGCGGTCTCAGATGCCATCTGAGCTGCGAAAGGAGTGGACTTTCTGGAGCCTTTGAATCCGAGTTCGCCTGCGGATGCCCACGAAATTGCATTACCTGCTACATCTGTAACGGTTACAATTGTGTTATTGAAAGTTGCTGCTATATGAACTGCACCCTTTTCAATATTCTTTTTCTCGCGGCGTCTCTTGATAACTTTCTTAGCGACTTTAGCCATCTTGTCTGCCTCCTCTTACTTCTTCTTGTTAGCAATTGTCTTTGCAGGACCTTTTCTGGTTCTTGCATTTGTTTTTGTTCTCTGTCCTCTTACCGGCAGACCCTTTCTGTGTCTTATGCCACGGTAGCAGTTTATCTCGACCATATTCTTAATGTTAAGAGCAACGTCACGGCGGAGGTCGCCTTCAACGGTGTAAGAATTTTCGATCTCGTCACGAAGCTTTGCTACTTCTTCTTCGGTAAGGTCCTTTGCGCGCTTGTCGGGATCGATGCCTGTCTTTGCAAGAATGTCGTTAGAGCTCTTGCGACCGATACCGTAAATGTAGGTAAGAGCGATCTCTACGCGCTTGTTGTTCGGAATATCAACACCAGCTATACGAGCCATACTGTTTATTCACCTTTCTTTGTATTTTCGGCAATTAGCCCTGTCTCTGCTTATGCTTGGGATTTTCGCAGATGACCATTATTTTGCCTTTTCTCTTAATGATCTTGCACTTTTCGCAAATCTTTTTCACGGATGGTTTAACCTTCATTTTATTATACCAACCCTTTCTTTATTACTTAGCTCGCCAGGTTATACGGCCCTTTGTAAGGTCGTAGACCGAGACCTCTATAGTCACGCGGTCGCCCGGCAATATTCTGATATAGTTCATTCTAAGCTTTCCCGAAATGTGAGCCGTTACTATGTGGCCATTGGGAAGCTTGACCTTGAAGGTCGCGTTAGGCAATGCCTCGACTACCGTACCCTCAAATTCAATAACATCATCCTTTGGCAGAATAATCCCTCCTCTGCATTATATTTGTGAATTCAACTTACCAACTCTTATCTACAAGCGTCGTTATTATAACGCCGTCCGAGGTAAGTGCTACTGTGTTTTCGTAATGAGCCGAGAGCGATGAATCACGAGTTTTCACCGTCCAGCCGTCTGCCAGCTCATATACTTCTTCCGTTCCGATGTTTACCATCGGTTCGATCGCGAGCGTCATTCCCGCACACAGTCTGGTTCCTCTGCCCGGTGTTCCGTAATTGGGAACGTCGGGTGACTCATGAAGCTCATGACCGACACCGTGTCCGATGTAACGTCTTACGACCGAAAATCCTTCTTTTTCTACGCAACTCTGTATCGCGTATCCCACATCTCCCATTCGATTTCCGAGCTTCAATGCATCAACTCCGCAGAAAAAGCTGTTTCGAGTAGTCTCTACGAGCCTTATCGCCTCGTCGCTGACCTTTCCGACCGGAATAGTCCTTGCGCTGTCGCCGTGAAATCCCTTATAGAATGCACCGACATCAATTTTTACGATGTCTCCCTCGTGCAATATCTTCTTATCGGAAGGTATGCCGTGGATGACCTCATCATTGATACTGATGCAAGCCGAGCCGGGGAATCCGCAATATCCAAGAAAGGAAGGCTTCGCTCCGCATTTTTCAATGTGTCTGCGAATGAGGGTATCAAGCTCTTTTGTGCTCACACCCTCGCGGACGTGCTCACGGGCGACGAGCAAAGCTTCGCCCGTGATGCGTCCTGCCTCTATCATAGCGGAAATCTGAGTAGAATTTTTAAGTTGAATCATGCTTACGCCTCAAATCCTGAGAGTGCGTTCATAACCGCAGCCGTCGTATCCTCTACCTTTTCGCAGCCTTCTACGCAAACAAGGATTCCCTTTGCCGCATAGTAGTCCTTAAGGGGCTCTGTAACTGCGTGATAGGTCTTAAGACGGTTGAGCACGGTTTCTGCCGCATCGTCATCTCTTATATATAGAGATGCGCCGCAAGCGTCACAAATATCTGCTGTCTTGGGGGCTTTATAAACGACGTGATAAGAAGCCCCGCAGCCCGAGCAGATCCTACGACCGCTCATACGCTCAACTATCTTCTCATCTGCCACCTCGATACTGAGAGCGGCATCGATCTTCACTCCCATAGTATCCAACGCCTCTGCCTGAGGAATCGAACGGGGGAAGCCGTCGAGTATAAAACCGTTTTTACATTTGTCCGAGGACAAATAGTCCTTGATTATGCCGATAACGACCTCGTCGGGAACGAGCTGACCTGCATCCATAAAGGATTTGGCCTTCACGCCCATCTCCGTGCCTTCCTTAACGGCTGCGCGGAGCATATCTCCCGTAGAAACTGCGGGGATATTCCATTTTGCAGAGATCTTCTCGGACTGTGTGCCCTTTCCGGCACCCGGTGCGCCCATAAGAATTAAATTCATAAATTTCCTCCAATAAAGGTATCAGATGAATCAATCAAGGAATCCCTTGTAATTTCTGAGCGACATCTGAGCTTCGAGCTCACGGGTTGTTTCAATAGCAACACCGACAACGATCATCATCGAGGATCCGCCGAACGCCATCGCACTGATGATGGTGCCGATACGGAAGTAGCTGAGGATGATTCCCGCGATCATGGGAACACAGGCAACTACAGCTACGAGCAATGCTCCGACGAGAGTGATCTTGCTGAGGACCTTCTTTATGAAGTCCACGGTAGGTCTGCCGGAACGTATTCCGGGGATCGCGCCGCCGTTGTTCTTGATATTATTGGCAACTTCGACCGGATTGAACGAGATCGCAACATAGAAGTATGCGAACGCGATCAAAAGGAGGAAGAATACTATGAGGTAAGGCCACGTATCGTAGTTGAACCAATTATCCACGAACTTGTAGAATCCGTTTTCCGTTCCGCTCTTGGAGAACTGGGCTACGAAGGTTGCGATCGTGGGGAGTATAGATACTATCGAGTTAGCAAAGATGATAGGCATAACTCCGGACATATTTACCTTGATGGGAAGGTTTGTGTTCTGACCTCCGTACATCTTTCTTCCGACAACGCGCTTAGCGTACTGGATCGGAATCCTTCTTTCAGCATCTGACATCCATACGATGAGCATAAGCAAAGCAAGGATACCGATAATGAAGAGGATAGCAACCACAAGACCCCAAGCATCGAATCCGTTTGCGGAATAGGGGTTGTTAAATGCAGCAGTCCAGAGCTGCAGGAGCTGATTGGGAACGCTTGCTATGATACCTGCGAAAAGGATGATCGAGATACCGTTTCCGATTCCGTGATCGTTGATCTTTTCAGCAAGCCACATAATGAGAGCCGCACCTGCACAGTAGCACGCGATCATTACGATGTAAACGAAAGCGTTGCTCTTGTAAAGTGCATTTACGGGAAGTCCGTACTGATCCTTCAGACCGTCAAGCATGCTTACGTATCCCCAGGAAGTTACGATCGCAATGGCGATCGTGATACCGCGGGTCCACGCATTGATAACCTTCTTTCCCTCGTCGCCTTCTTTGGACTTCTTTTCGAAGTAAGGAATAGCGATCGTGAGAAGCTGCATAACGATAGACGCTGTAATGTAGGGAGATACGCCGAGTGCAAACAAAGTACCCTGAGAAAGAGCGCTACCGGAAAGTATATTCAAGAACTCGAAAATATTTCCCGTGAATGCAGTTGACATACCCAAATTAGCAGCATTTACATACGGAACGGGAATAGCCGATCCCAAGCGATAAAGGATGATGATAAGCAATGTAAAGAGAAGCTTATTCTTAAGCTCCGGTATTCTCCAGGAGTTTTTCAGCGTCTTGAACATAAACTTATACCTCCTCTGTCTTTCCACCTGCTGCTTCTATCTTTTCTTTCGCTGTTGCGGAAAAGACTGTCGCTTTGACAGTTAATTTTTTAGTAAGCTCACCGTTGCCGAGTATCTTGACACCGTCAAGCTCCTTGCGAACGAGCTTTGCAGCCTTGAGCGCTTCTATATCAACGACAGCACCGTTATCAAACTTGTTGAGAGCGTCTACGTTGACGACAGCGTAGTTTACTGCAAATCTGTTCTTAAAGCCTCTCTTGGGAAGCTTTCTGTAAAGAGGAAGCTGACCTCCCTCAAATCCTATGCGGACACCGCCACCGGAGCGAGCATTCTGTCCCTTGTGTCCCTTACCGGCGGTCTTGCCGTTTCCGGAACCTACGCCTCTACCCTTACGGTAAGCTTCCTTAGCGGAGCCCTGTGCGGGTGAAAGTTCATGCAGTTTCATCTGTCTCTCCTCCTTATGCGTTTTCAACCTTGACAAGGTGAGATATTACTTTTATCTTACCTGCAAGTACTGCGTTGTCTTCGTGAACGATATAGTCGCCGATCTTGTTAAGGCCGAGAGACTTTGCCGTAGCCTTCTGATTGGGCTTGCAAGCTATAAGGCTCTTTACGAGAGTTACTTTTTTCATTTTCGTACCCCTCCTTAGCCTTTGACCTGATCAACGCTGATATCACGGATCTTTGCTACGTCCTCAGCGGAGCGAAGCTCTTCAAGACCTGCGATTGTCGCCTTGACAACGTTTGTTGGGTTGTTGGAACGGAGGCACTTCGCACGAATGTTTGAAATACCTACGAGCTCCAATACTGCTCTTACCTTACCGCCTGCGATGATACCGGTACCGGGTGCAGCGGGCTTAAGAAGCACCTTACCTGCTCCGAATACACCTGTAACCTCGTGAGGGATCGTTGTTCCCTTGAGCGATACTGTAATCATATTCTTCTTTGCATCTTCAATTCCCTTGCGTATAGCTTCCGGAACTTCGGCTGCCTTTCCAAGTCCTACGCCGACATGACCATT
The DNA here is from genome assembly GCA_964416635.1 of uncultured Lachnospiraceae bacterium. Taxonomy (GTDB): domain Bacteria; phylum Bacillota; class Clostridia; order Oscillospirales; family CAG-272; genus HGM12713. The sequence continues at coordinate 9,008 of CAYQEY010000061.1, forward strand.
TCTGTCGCCTACTACCATAAGCGCTGCGAAACGGGAAATACGACCACCTTTTACGGTCTTGGAAACACGGTTGAGGGCTACGAGCTGATTTTCGAGTTCATGCTCTGCCGGATTAAATGTTTTAGCCATGTTTTTTCTCCTTAATATGTTCAAATCAAGCTTATTGTTTTTGAACAGTGTACAAACCGGACTGATAAGACCCCGCGGTCAGATCAGAACTTCAAGCCGCCCTCGCGAGCGCCTTCAGCCAATTCCGATACACGTCCGTGATAAAGATAGCCGCCTCTGTCGAATACGACTTCGGTGATACCCTTTGCAGCAGCTCTCTGAGCTATAAGCTCTCCGACTTTTTTTGCTGCTGCTTTGTTTCCGCAATTGCCTTCGAATTCCTTCTCATGCGTAGAAGCAGAAACCAATGTTACTCCTGCTACGTCGTCGATTACCTGTGCGGAAATATGCGCATTGGAACGATATACACACAGACGAGGACGATCTGCAGTTCCGGAAATTTTTGCTCTGACTCTCTTATGTCTCTTGAGACGAGCCTTGTTAGCGTCTTTTCTCGATACCATTTGTGTCCACTCCTTTCATTATTTACCGGTCTTTCCGGCTTTGCGGCGAATTCTCTCGTCGGAATACTTAACACCCTTACCGTGATAAGGCTCAGGCGGTCTCTTGCCTCTGATTACAGCTGCCATCTGACCTACTGCCTGCTTGTCGATTCCCTTTACCGTGATGGTGATGGGGGACGCCTTATCGGCAACCTCAAGTGTGATTCCTTCGGGCTCTGTGATGCAGTACTTTTCCTGGGGCTTGCCGTTAGATCTGAGCGAGTGTCCGAGGTAAAGCTCCACAGTCTTTCCTACCTTTGCCGCCTTGTAACCGACACCGATGATCTCGAGCGTCTTGGAGTATCCTGTAGATACACCTGTTACCATATTCTGAAGAAGAGCACGGGTAAGACCGTGAATGCTTCTGTCTTCCTTTTCATCGGTAGGACGTGTAACCGTAACGACATTTCCTTCCTGGGAAATGGTCATACGGTTGTTAAACTTATTGGTAAGTGTGCCGAGGGGACCCTTTACTGTTACTACGTTATCGGCAGCGATCGTAACGGTTACGCCTGCGGGAACGGTTATAGGCATTCTTCCTATTCTTGACATATCCTTCTACCTCCGATCTTACCAAACAAAAGCGAGCACTTCGCCACCGATCTTGGTAGCTCTTGCCTTTTTGTCTGTCATAATTCCCTTGGAAGTGGAAACGATAGCGATTCCAAGTCCGTTCATTACCTTAGGCATATCCTCGTAGCCTGCGTAGATACGCAGACCGGGCTTGGAAACACGGCGGATCCCGCGGATAACCTTCTGCTTACCTGCGGTATACTTAAGAGTTACGCGAATAACGCCCTGCTTGCCATCCTCGATTACCTGATAGCTCTTTACATAGCCTTCTTCAACAAGAATATCGGCGATAGCCTTCTTCATGTTGGATGCCGGAATGTCCACAGTTGCATGCTTTGCATCGTTTGCATTTCTGATTCTTGTGAGCATATCGGCGATTACATCTGACATTTGCATATTATTTTTCCTCCTGTATGCAAGTTAAATTATCTTGCTGCCTCTTGTGAGGCGGCGTATCAGCGGTTAAGCCCATCCGCAGATTAGCTTCCTTCTGATAGTTGGGGGTTGCAATCGGTAAGAGCCAATAGTGAAAGGTAATTTACCTTTTCACTATTCACTATTACTTTTTACTTTAAATTACCAGCTTGCCTTCTTTACTCCGGGGATCTCGCCCTTGTATGCGAGCTCACGGAAGCAGATACGGCAGATTCCGTACTTACGGAGATAAGCATGGGGACGACCGCAGATCTTGCATCTGTTGTACTCACGAGTGGAATACTTCTGAGCCTTCTGCTGCTTCAAAATCATAGCCTTCTTTGCCATTACCACTTACCTCCTTAATTGTTCTGAGCGAAGGGAGCACCGAGGAGCTTGAGAAGCTCTCTTGCCTCTTCGTCAGTGTTTGCTGTTGTTACGAAGCAGATATCCATACCGCGGATCTTGTCGACCTGGTCGTACTCGATCTCGGGGAATATGAGCTGCTCCTTAAGTCCGAGAGCATAGTTTCCTCTGCCGTCGAACGCATTGGGGTTGATTCCCTTGAAGTCGCGGACTCTGGGAAGTGCGAAGTTGAAGAGTCTGTCTACAAACTCATACATTCTGTCGCCGCGGAGAGTTACCTTTGCGCCGATCTTCATGCCCTCACGGACCTTGAAGTTAGCGACCGACTTCTTTGCGTGTGTGGGAACTGCCTTCTGACCTGAGATGATCTCGAGGTCCTTAAGGACCGAATCGAGTGCCTTGGAGTTTTCCTTTGCTTCGCCTACGCCGCAGTTGATAACGATCTTATCAAGCTTGGGGATCTGCATGGGGCTCTTGTACTCGAACTTCTTCATAAGCGCGGGAGCAACCTCGGCTTTGTACAAATCTTTAATTCTTGCCATCAGTCATTACCTCCCTCAGATTTCCTGTCCGCACTTAGCGCAGACACGAACCTTTTTGCCGTCAACTACCTTGTAGTTGACTCTTACGCCCTTATCGCACTTCTTACAATAAAGAGCAACCTTAGACGCATAAACAGCGCCTTCTGCGTCGATGATACCACCGGCCTCGCCCTGCTTTCTGGGCTTTACGTGCTTGTGGATCATGTTGACGCCCTCTACGAGGACCTTTCCTTCCTTAGGGGAAACGGCAATTACCTTTCCCTTAGCGCCCTTATCGTCACCGGAAATAACAATGACTGTATCGTCTCTTTTAATATTCATCTTCGATACCTCCATTAAAGTACTTCGGGTGCGAGAGAGAGTATCTTGAGGTAATCCTTCTCACGAAGCTCTCTTGCTACCGGGCCAAATATACGGGTTCCTTTGGGAGTCTTATCTTCCTTGATGATTACCGCTGCGTTCTCGTCAAACTTGATGTAAGAACCGTCTGCTCTCTTAAGACCGTAAACACTTCTTACTACGACAGCCTTGACGACCTCGCCCTTCTTTACAACACCGCCGGGAGTAGCCTTCTTTACGCAAGCTACGACCACGTCACCAATGTTTGCGTATCTGCGGCCTGTACCGCCGAGTACGCGAATGCACATCAGCTCTTTAGCTCCGGTGTTATCGGCAACCTTCATTAATG
>CAYQEY010000062.1:0-12119 GCA_964416635.1 uncultured Lachnospiraceae bacterium
AAATCATTTTGACTACTTTTGTTCTTTTGGTCACAATTATACTCTTTGTATTCGCAGCTGTCAATAGAATTCAAAGAAAAGTTACAAACTAAGATAACGAAAACATACTTGGCAAGCAGGGCACGGCGGTACCCACTCGTGCAAAATGTATAAGGAGCTGTAAAAAAGTCAGTTACCAAACAAAACGAGACTCATCAGGGAGATGCGTCTCATTTTGTTTATGCACAGGGTTGTGGAAAAGGAAAAAACAGCGCAAAAAGGCAAGCTGTCATTGAAAAGTCAAAAAACAGCTGTGGAAAAGTAAAAAATGAGAAAAAAAGGAAAAGGTTCAGGTGGTAGCGGGAGGAGAAGATCTGTGCAAATGGTACTTATGAAGATTAAAACAGCAAGAAATCAGCCAGATCTCCAAAAGAAAGCCGTTACGCAAGGCTTGGATCGAGGATATTGTTGTGGAGGAAATAAGAAAAGCACTGCACCATTACCATTGGCAACTGCTGCCATTGCTTGACCATCTGCATAATTAAGAGACGGAGGCGTCCTATCTTCAATTCCGCCGTATTGAAACTTGTATTGGCGGAACCAAATTTCAGGCAGATCTTTCTCATTGGGATTTGAGACACAACCGCTAAGGCCAACAAAATTCGGCTTGTTGCCATGATAATTATCCATGCCCAAAATATCCCATTCTCCACCGTTTGGACGAAGTGTATGCCCCCAAGAACCGATATTAGAGAAATCTGATACATTTTTATTAAATGGTTTTAGCGTGTAGGAATTGATAGCATCCGTTTCTGTCATAAGTAGTGCCCATTTCATAACATCGATTTGCCTTTGATTAACGCGATTTCGTGCATGATTTCCGGGCGTGGTACGGTATACCACTAACGGTTGCCGATAGCTCGTCGGTTTCGTCAGAACAATAAGTTCGTTGCTATAAAAGCGTTGATTGCAAAAACCGATTATTTCCGGATGACATCGGTAGTGCTCCTTGAGTAATACGTGGGGGGCATTCGGAAACAGCGAAGCAACGCACCATTAATTCGGGATACTCGTGAACCACATCCATGAATACGTCACCACCTGAAAGAAGAACATTCAATTCTTCCTTGCACTCTCTAATGAGAGCTTGCTCTTTTATTTCGCCAGACCCAACCTTGCCACCAACGAACTCCCAAAGAAGCCCTCTTTCCTTGTTCGCGGAGCATTGGCAGATCATGAATTAATCGCCCTGCCAAGCGAGGGCTACTACTTCGGTCATATTCCTATCTTCATCAAATCCATTGCTTCTTGTTCGAGCTTACAGTTGTTCTCAAGCATAAACTCGACGATCTCTCCAAACTCCGTTGCAGCTAATGCAGTGAGACGTTTCTTGTCGTTTTCCGTGAGTTTTTTAGTGTATTGAAGATTCGCTTTCAATGTTTTCACATCCATGCAATACGGAACGAATGCGATACCAGTTTTATTGCGAAGATTCTGAAGAATGTAAAAACCTCCAGCATCTATATCTCCAAAATGCAGATACTGCTTGTCCGGATTTTGCACATAAACCTTTTTAATAAAGTTTCGCCTGCTTGTATTATGATAACCGCCGAGATATATTGCAAAGGAATTCTCACACTTGAAGGCGTTAAAGGTAGTTAGATTCTCTATCGTAACAACCACATCACCCAGCACGGTGATATCATCTACATTTTTGAGCATTTCCGAAGATATTGCCATATCGCCGATCATTGCTGAAAAATCGATTTCCTGACCGCAAACCGTAATTTTTCCCTTTCCCTTGAAGTAAACGTGTCCGGGATTCTTTACGATATTCAAGTCGGCAAGAAGCGTATCTCTATCGGGAAAATCTCCATACTCATAGAGAAGCGATAACACCTTTGAGCGTACCTTTTCAAAAGCTTTGGAATCTCCCAAGACCTGAATGGAAAAATCGCGTTCAAATGTCTCGCATTTAATATCGGTTATTTTGGATATGACCTTGAGTATTGTCTCATACACATCAAGATCATCGTCAAAAAACTCTACCGACTTGTTCGCTGCAAGCCTCTCCAACTGGTGGTTGCAATAGCTATACAAAATGTCATTGTCATCCTTATAGTGGTTCAACAACCTTTTTAGATCACTGACGGTATCGCTTTTGGGAGTACGTCCCAAGTATTCGTATATCTTCTCGACCGCCTCTACGACAAGCGTAACACTTTGTACAACTCCGTTTCTTGGCTTTTTGGTGGTTACAAAGCCTTCTGCCGCCAAGAGATCAATGCTCTCATTTACAGCACAAAACAGATCGTATTCGGAATCATCTTTATATTTAGGGAACAACTGATCTATTTTGCATGTAAAGCTTTGATTCACTTGATTTGTTCCGATAAAACTCTTGCTGTTTTCATACTTATCAAGAAGGACATTCAATATTTGCTTTTCGTATTTGGTCATAAATCATACTCCTCAACAATACTTGAATATCCATTTCGATAGGTAACCAGTACGGTATCTACATACTCACCGATTGTCTCGATTTTAGCAGGAGGCGTTGCAAGAATAATCTGGAAATTTTGCGAGCGTAAGAATTTCATCATGTTTTCAATACGATCATCATCCATCTTATCAAATGCTTCATCAAGCATAATGATTCGAATAGTTTCACCTACACTGTACATCTGAACAAATGAGGCTGCAATAGCAACATAGTATGGTGTTTGAGTTTCACCACCACTCTTCTCGCCATAGATTTTAGAGAAGAACTGTGATTTTCCATCTTTAGACACGATTTCAATATCATAATTCATATACTCGCGATAGTCGGTATACTCGGAAAGAATTTTATCTCCATGCTCATCAGATTCGGTTAGCTTCGAGAAAAGATCCTCCATTTCGCTATGATAACGTTCTTCAAACTCACTTGCAAAGAGCGTGAATCCACCCATATTTACTTCTGAAGTAATCATCTCATAAAGCCCCTGCTTCCTGCTATGAGCAGAATAATGGAATTTATAAGAATCATTTCCGTAGTATATGTTTTTCAGGGCTTTATTGAGGTTCTTAAAAATATCCTGTGCACTCTCAATATTTTCTCTCATACGAGCAAGGAAGTTTTCACGGAACTCAAGTTCGCAATCCTCTTTAGCCTTATTCAGCTTTGCCTCGTATTCAATCAAATTGTGGTTAGAAAGTATGCGATACTCCTGGGCATAAGCGAATACAACTTCTTCACCTGTACCATATTCGCCTTTTTTGTAACTAGCTTGTAAACTAATTAATTCGCGCAAGAGCTTATCATGCTGCTTATCAAGCACAGCTTTTCTACGCTCATAGTTATCGTATATAGTACCTGCCTCTTTGGTCTTGCTATGCTCAGCATACTTCTGTTCAGCAGCAACAATAGTGCTGTTATCGCCATCACTTAGCTTTTTAATCTGTTTCTCAAGTTCAGAAACCTGAGCTTTCAACTTGTTTGTCGAGCTGTTAAGATCTGAAATATCACGCTCAAGATTAATAATAATTGCTTTTAAGTCATCCTGCTTTTTACTCAAAGCAGTTACGCGGTCAAGGTGCTCTCTTTCCTTAAATTGCAAAGCAATGATATTAGGATCATTCTGCACATCTTTAAGTTCTGCAGCTGTTTTCTGCATCTTCTTTTTAATCTCATCAAGCTCGATTGGAGAAGAAAGATATCTTTTTATCGCTCCTAAGTCACACTCACCAATATAATCAAGACCAATATCGATTTCTTTAATTCTTGCCTCAAGAGCATGACATTGCTCGCCTATTGCCTTGTAATCAGCTTCCGCCATTTCAAGCTGACGCGCTATCGCCGATTTACCGATATAAGGAATACGATAAATGTCCTCTGGGATCTTTCTAAGCCCCTTTCCCTGATACAACATGCATCCAGCAGTAATGGCAACGGGATGCTGCTTCAGCTCTGTAACTTCATTACAAAGAACCACTCGTCCCATTAAATAATTTGCATAAGCTCTCGCATAGCGATTTTTACTTGAAACTACCGAGACCAATGCGATTTCGTTAATATCACTAATATCACTCTTCAGATCCAATGCCTGAGTATTTACCAAAGTGACACCCTCTATCCGGTGTTTCATGCGGTCATAGACATCGGCAGCAATATCGTAGTACTGAGGATCTACGATAACGTTAAAACGCTGTGTATTGAGATATCCTTCTACCGCATTTTGCCATTCAGGTTTTACGATTTCGAGCAGATCGGCAAAAACTCGAACATCGGCACTGATCGAACGATTGTCAAATTCGGTTTCAATAGCCTCTTTTAAGCTGATTGTGTTTTGGGGATATGTAATTCTACTTTTGCGAAGATTATCGATCTTCTTTTTTAGGTCAGAAAGCTTTTCCTTCAAAGTGGTCACGTTATGGTTCTTTTCTGCCTTTTCAGCATTCAAATCTAAATTTGCTTTTTTATAAGGCGTTTCCAGAATTACAAATATCTCGTCTCGCTCTTTCTGAGACATATTAGCTTTACCAAGATTACGAATGACAAGTGCATTTATATCTTCCGATACATTGGGAACATATTTAAGCACACGTATGGCTTTTTCAAGTTGGGCTTGCAAAACCTCCACATGAGAAGCAACAAAATCCCTATCCTTTTCAAGCAGTTGCAAATCATGATTGAGCTTCAAGATGAGCTTGCTGCACTCGTTATTGCTAGTATCAATTCTAATCGCTTGTAAGCTCTCCTGCTCCGAAGCAAGATCAGTTTTGGTTCTTTCGGATTCTGCTGTTTTCGATTTTAATTCTTGATCTTTTAGCGCCAGCGACTTGTTGTTCTCTTCAATCTTTGCTTTTTTATCTTCTATTTCAGCAATTTTCAAGAGTATGTCGATAACAAGAATATCTCTCTTGATTTCAACCATACTGTCATTTGTTGCAACAATATTTCTCAGATGCTCAATTTGCTTACGAACTTCCTTAATAAGTTCCTGCATCTCGCGTAAGTTACGGATATTTTCACGAAGCACATCAACTTCAATCTGCCTCTCGGGAAGAATAAACTGTGTGATAAACTTTTTAACATTATCCATCGGCTTGAACGCCAAGGATTTAGGAATCATGTCAAAGAAATTTTCGTCCAAATTACCAAGACGACGTTTGAATCGGTCTTTGGCTTCTTTTGTGCTTCTAATGTAGGCAATTTTTTTGCCGTTGTTTTTGAACTGCTCGTCTGTAGCTGGCTTATTATCTACAATAAAACTGAATCTGTCCAGCGTTCCCTCTTCGCAGAACCAGATTCTTCGTATCTCTGTCTCTTCATCGGGAGAATCAAATTTTGCGCCAAGCACAAAAAACCTATCCTTGCTCTCTTCGTAAAATTCGAGGGCAACATAGGAGATCACACTTTTTTTACGAGCATATGTGTTCCCTTCTTCACCGGTCTTACATCTTACATAGCCCTTAAGGTCACGCTTGCTCTTTTCATTGGCAGCAGGGTTGAATCTTCTTGTATTTGTGGTTAGAATGAGCTGAATTGCGTCAAGAATTGTTGATTTACCGGACGCATTTTCGCCACTAAGCAAAAACGAACCGTTGACTTCTATCGTCTCATTACCAAAGTAGTGCCAGTTAACGAGTTTAATTCTCGTCAGCTTCTTCATCGTCTGCGGAGTCGATTGTGCCAAAATAGTCACCTCCTACCGAATATTTTTCAAGCTTGTCCTTTGCGCTATTATACAGATCATCAAGGCTATTTACAGTAACTGCAAATAAAATTGACGGATATACCATAATTCTCGTATCGGGGTTTGACATATCTGCATCCAGCTTGCTGATCAAGTGATAGCGCTGAAACATTCCCAAAGTGTTTCGCATTGTAGTCTTATCGAGCTTTGCGTTCATTTTCAGCATGTTATACTTATCGTATATTTCATCTGCAATAATAATTACATCTTCAATCTGCGAAAGCTGTTTTCTTTTCTCGATATATAAAAGTCGTAGAATCAAAAGCAAAACACTCTCGATTTTCTTGAGATGGATTCTTCCGGTTCCTGCAGGATTGTTAATACCTATAACACCGTTTTGCTCGTCCATGATCACCTCATATCCAAGAATCTCAAAATATTCTGCAAAAGCATCCTTGTTGTTCAAGATATAATTGTAGTCGGAGGTCGTATCCTTGTGCTTTTTCAAAAGAAAGCATTCGCCGAGCAACTTATTGGCTGCACTTCTGAATTTCTCTTTTGAAACATGCTCAAATACATTTGCAATTTCCATTATTTTGACCTCCTTTTAATTTCAAAATCTCGGAATTTGAATCCTTGATATGATATAATTTCTTCTTTGTTTTTTACAACATAATCAGACTTGGCAGAATGCCCATACAGGCTAATTAAAATAATACGAATCATATCTCGTTTGGTTTCAATCGGAATATCGGATGCCGATATGCATTCTTTCGCCGAAAGTAAAGTTGAAACATATTCTTCAACATTCTTTTTTGAAAACCTGTTCTTATTCTTTTCTGATATTGCCATCCAGCGCAATTCACGCTCTTCGTCTGTCAAATCAAGCGGTTCAAAAATTTCTTCGACATCGGTAATCTTTCGAGATATAGCAACAGCTTTAAGCGATTCGCCACCAAGGAAGCCCTGTGGGAATATGTTGAACAGTGAACAAATATCATCAGACGCGTCTTCTAACAAATTGTTTTGCTCTTCCTGATTATAGCATTCTGCCATATACTGAAGAATTGTGGATATTTTTCCCTCGGTATTGTTAGTATTGAGCAACAAGAATTTTGCTCGTTCAACTGCATTTTTTAGGTATTTAGAGTGCTTCTTATCTATTTCAGATACAATATCGTCATAAGACCTAAAACTATCAATAATTGCAGTTATTTGAGCCTTTACCTCTTCTTCCGCTGTGTAATAATCGTCTTCATTTTCAATATTCTGATAACCCTTCACCGCTTTTTTAAATGTGTCAGGATCATTCAAAATATCTCTCAAACGACCAATTATGGTGTTGCGGAAATGAGATATATTTTCCTCGGTTTTAATTCTGTGATATGCCTTCGATCCAATCTCGTCATGATACGTAAAGAAATCATGAATAATCTCTTCGGATGTCTTGTCCGCAGTAACATCTTCAATATACTTTTTGATGCTTGTATTAAGCTTTTTAAGGCCATCAAACAACGCACGTGTTCTTTCAAAAACCGGTCTTAAAACTTGAGGATAAGGACGTTCCAACAGTTCTTTGTTGGTAAGCGTAGAGTATATTACAGCAATCTCGCTCTGATATTCCATTTCTTTTGGGTTAGAAATATCGAGGAGTGTTTTTACAATTGTAACGGCATGATCCAGCATAACAACTCTTACTGTCTGGTTGTTTGATATCTCATATTCAACCCAACCAAAATCCTTGAGTTTTCTCAAGAATGTTGTAGCCTTCATACGCGAATCCTTCAGTATTTCCGTTTCATCTTCAAACTCAATATCAGAAATATTCGAACGCTCAAAATAATCTGAAAGTTTTGATACCAGTATCTCGCGGTCTATACCATATGACAGCTCAGACCGGTAGGAGTCATAAATGATCGTAAGACAATCCAGATATAAAATTTTAAATTGGCTTGTCAAAGGCTTAAAAAAATTCTCGCCTACAACATCAAAAATGTTCATTTATGGCTCCTTTTAATTTTTTACCATTGCTAAGCTGAAACGTATTTACTTCGTCCACTCAATATCGTATTGCAGGTAATCCGGCAACTCGTTTTCCATTACGATGTCGTAAAGATAAGTCACCACATCCTTATAGACTTTGCACCATTATGATTCACTTCAAATGTTTCAAGTGCTTTTTTATCGTTATCTATTTCAAGGACTATATTAAAGCCTGCATGTTCGAATCCGCACGACAGACCACATGCCCGCAGAATAAATCCAACACATTATATTTAATCATTTTTGCTTTTACTCGTCGTTCTTGCATCAATAGGTTTTTCAGCGTTCTCGGGAATTGCCCATGCTTCTCCAAGTTTGAACACGCCTTTAATCCTTCCTTCTGAACATAAAATCTGTACTCTTCTCTGAGAGATACACCATTTTTCTGCCGTTTGACTTGCTGTAATGTACTTCATTTTTGCCTCCATTTATTCCATAGGGCGAACAATACTGCTTGTATTATACTATAAAATCACTTATATTTCAAGATAGATGTTCTTTATTTTCAAATTTTTACATTTCATAAACATTACTTTTATTCTTGTATCCCCATATAGAAAGGCATTTCCCATAGTCACTCTTTCTTTGCCTATTGCGCATCAAATATTGCATTCCGGATCATATCATTTTGATCTCCGCATTTGAAAGACCTCTGCCGGGATGCTGTAACATTGGTGGGCGAAGGGCTTGCGAAAGGCATCGCTAATCGGGCAAAAGCACATATTCGGCTATGCACGGTTATTTTGACAGAACAGTCGTGCTTTTTTACCGGGGAGGTGGTTTTTCCTGCGCTTCCCTCACTCCGGCACAACGAAAGATCGCCACTGCGGATCATGTTCTGCGGCGGCGATCTTTTTATATGGTTGGATTTATGAACTCCTGTACCTATTGTTTCGTCACGACCATATGGTCAAACATCTATCGGCGTTTCAGCTGCCGTCTTTTTGCAAAATTCCGTAATACCACATCATCTTCGGATGAATTTCTTGTTTCGAATAAATGCCATCAGCTGTTTTTATGCGAGCACGTCAGATCTTATTGTTCCTCGGAGAAAATGCCCTTGAGCACGGAAACGCATCCTTCAATGCCAAGCTTTGCGGAATCGAGAACGATATCGTAGTTTGAAAGGTCATTCCATTTCTTTGCCGTGTTCGCGTAATAGTATTTTGCCCTCTTATTATCAAACCGACTGCGTGTGCTCTCGATATTTTTTTCCGAAATACCGTAGTCCTCGGCGATCCTCTTGGCTTTGCTTTCTCTGTCGGAGGATCGGACAAACACCTTTACAACATCTTTATCCTTCAACGCCTCGGACGCACAATGTCCGATAAAAACAGCGGGACCTAATGCGGCAAGATCTTTGATCTCCTTTTGCTCGGCGACGAAGACATGCCCGTCTTTTGTGAGCATATCGGCGTTTCCTTCCTGTGCACGGCTCATCATAAACACCGTATACAGGAAGCTGCCTGTGACCGTTTCCTCATATTTTTGGATCTGCTCTGCGGGAATATCCAGCCTTTTGGATACAGCCTCAAGGATCTCCTCGCCGTAGCAATGTATTCCGCATTCCTCGGCGAGGCGGCGGGCGATCTTCGTGCCGCCACTGCCGTATTCTCGCTCGATCGTGATATATCTATAACTCATGCCCATACTCCCTTCTTATGCCGTTGCCTGCTCAAATTGGCTGTTATAAAGCTCGGCGTAAAAACCGCCCTTTGCCAAAAGCTCCTCATGGTTACCGCTTTCGATAATATCGCCGTCCTTCATGACGAGGATGAGATCGGAGTTTTTGATGGTGGAAAGTCGGTGTGCGATGACAAAAGAGGTGCGTCCGTGCATCAGCTTATCCATAGCATCCTGAATTTGAAGCTCGGTTCTCGTGTCGACAGAGCTCGTCGCTTCATCCAGGATCAGCATCGGCTTATCAGCGATCATAGCACGGGCAATTGTCAACTGCTGCTTTTGACCCTGCGACAGGTTGACTTGGTCTGTGAGCACAGTGTCATAGCCGTTCGGCAAGGTCTTGATAAAATGGTCAAGACCGACAGCCTTGCAGGCCTCGCTGATCTTTTCATCCGAAACATTCGGTGTAGAATAAACGAGGTTTTCTCTGACCGTGCCTTCAAACAGCCATGTATCCTGCAAGACCATGCAGAACTGATCGTGGACAGCCTCTCTCTTTACATCCTTTGTGGATATGCCGTCGATCTTGATCTCGCCGCCCTGGATCTCATGAAACCGCATCAGAAGGTTGACCATAGTCGTCTTTCCTGCACCGGTAGGTCCTACGATAGCAATTTTCTGTCCCGGCTTTGCCACGGCTGAAAAATCATGAATAATAGTCTTATCCGAATCCTCATAGCCAAATTTGACATGGCTGAATTCGACAGAGCCCTTAACATTTTCAAGACTTTTTGTCTTGTTGCTCTCGTCCTCCATCTCCTCGGCTTCAAGGAACTCAAAGACACGCTCACCTGCCGCTGCAGCAGACTGAAGCGATTGCATAGCCTGCGAGACCTGCGAGAGGGGCTGTGTAAAGTAACGAACATAGAGCATGAACGCCACGATAACTTCAATGCCGATACTGCCGTTCAAAGCAAGCGTACCGCCCACGATGCAGACGGCAACATAGGCAAAGTTGCCGATAAAGGTCATCAGCGGCATCATAAGTCCCGACAGGCAGTGCGCCTTGAATCCGCTGTCACGAAGGCTTGCATTGAGTCGGTCAAACTCCGCGATCGCCTGCGCCTCGCCGTTATACGCCTTGATGACGGTGTGACCTGCATAGTTTTCTTCAACATGTCCGTTGAGTGCACCGAGATCGCGCTGTTGTCTTGTAAAATATTTTTGGCTTCGGCTCATAATGAGAAGCATAATGACAAGACCGATAAAGGTCGCCGCAACGGCGGTCAGAGCCATGATCCGGTTGGTGATGAGCATCATGATCAGGCTTCCGAAGAAAAGCACGATCTGTGTGATCAGCGTACCGACGCTTTGGTTGAGCGACTGCCCGATGGTGTCCACGTCGTTGGTCACACGGGAGAGCACGTCGCCGGTCGTGGTGCGGTTGTAATACCACATGGGAAGCTTGTTGATCTTATGCGAAATATCGCTTCGCATGGATCGGGACACACGCTGTGTGACGGTCGCCATGATCCGGCTCTGCATGGCGGAGAGCAACCAGCTTGCGGCGTAGAAGCAGACCAGCGTGATCGCGACCCCGAAAATGGCATCCAGATCGACATTTCCCGCAAACAGTCCTGCCTGAATGTACTTGGTGATCTCCGAGAGCTTGTCGGGACCGAGCAGAGTCAGCACGGTTCCGCCGATCGCACAGACAAGTGCGATCAGGATAAATGCAATGTACTTGCGGCAATAGAGGAGCAGCTTTTTCCAGGTTCCGATCAGATCCTTGGGCTTCTCTCCCGGGCGCATCCTTCCGCCCGGACCTCCGGGACCTCGACGCATCGGTCTTTGCTGTACTTGACCTAATTCATATTCTTTCTTTTCCATTACGCAAGTTCCTCCTTTGAAAGCTGCGAGAGAGCGATCTGCTGATAGACCTCGCAGGTCTGCATTAGCTCTTCATGCTTGCCTATACCGACCGTTCGCCCTTCGTCCAGCACGATGATCCTGTCCGCATCCTTGATCGTACCGATCCGCTGTGCAACGATCAGTCTGGTGGTATCCTTGCATTTTTGATCCAGGGTCTTGCGGAGTGTGCGGTCGGTCTTATAGTCAAGAGCCGAGAAAGAGTCGTCAAAGATGATGATCTCGGCTTTTCTTGCAATCGCACGCGCGATGGAAAGGCGTTGCTTCTGACCGCCCGAGAAGTTGGCACCGCCCTGCGCGACATATCTTTCGTATTTCTCGGGCGATCCTTCGATAAATTCGCTCGCCTGCGCCGTGTCTGCCGCATCGGCGATATCCGCCTCTGTCGGCGCATCCCGTCCGTTATCGCCGTAGGCAATATTTGACGCGACCGTTCCCGAAAAAAGTGTCGCCTTCTGCGAAACATAGGCGATCTTATTCCGCAGTGCGTGCTCGTCATAGTCCTTGACGTTGACACCGTCCACCAGCACCTCGCCGCCCGTGACATCATAGAAGCGCGGGACGAGATTGATCACGGTGCTCTTGCCGCAACCTGTAGAGCCGATGAAAGCAACCGTTTCGCCCTTTTTTGCCGTGAAGGAGATGTCGTGTATCACATCTGCCTCGGCATCGGGGTAGCGGAAGGATACGTTTTTGAACTCGACCTCACCGATAACACCCGGCTTGCCCTCGGTCACAGTGCCGTTACGGATCGTCGGCTCGGTATCCAGTACCTCGTTGATACGCGTTGCCGCAACAGACGCACGCGGCAACATCATAAACGGCATGACCAGCATCATAAACGACATGACGATCATAATGCCGTAT
>CAYQEY010000063.1:0-11812 GCA_964416635.1 uncultured Lachnospiraceae bacterium
AGCACTTGACTTTTAATCAAGGGGTCCGGAGTTCGAGTCTCCGGTGGGTCACCAAAACAAACGAATCCGAACTGTCTTGTAACAAACAAGGTGTTCGGATTTGTTTTTTTATATGAATTTAGAGGCTTAAAACATAGGATAACTATAAAGAAAGCTGACACTTTCGAAAATATTTTCAAAACGGATTGACAAACAGTTCGAAAAATGATACAATATAACACCGGAACAACAAATCAATTTTCTAATTGTATATTTTCGCAGTTTGGTTCTGCTTTCGGCAGATCAGGGGGAAGTTCGGTGCAAATCCGTCGCAACCATCATTACCGTAATTGAAGTCATGCAAAAGACTCCATAAGTCGGAATACTCACCAAACAACGCGGGTGGTTATATCATTTTTGGATATGAAAAGTGTAGCCGTTTTCGTTTGAAGCGGGGGTAGTCTGCCTTCTTTTACCGAACGGGATAGCTACGCTTTTTTATTACCGTAAGGTAATAAAAAGGCGTTTCTTTATTTTCGGAGGAAATTATGGCAGAGCAAAAATTGACAAAGAGCGATAGCATCGTTTTGCTGCAAGAAAAATACGAACTCTTGAAGTCTCAGGGGCTGGACCGTTATCCGCAGCGCTCTGATTTTACCGACCGTGAGGTGGTAGCGATCAAGGCGTTCCTCGGTCCATGGCCGCGTGCGCTGGAAGCCGCAGGCATCAAACCGCCGAGGGATGATGACCGTCAGCAAAAAAACAAGGAAAAGCGTGCAAGAGCCAAACGAGCAAAAATTGCTGCGCTGAAAAAACTTGAAAAGGAACGGAAAAAGAAAGCGGTGGGAAGCGACGGTGAACAGTAAAATGACCTGTCCGGAAATTCCGCAGGCTGACCCGTGCAGACATTCTGAACTGCAACACTACTGTATGTCAGCGTTTTGCATTTATGTCAAAAAGCTTTCCGAGGAGCCCGGTATGAACTGCGGCTATAAGGACGGGATACTGCCGTTCTTCGTAATGTATATTTTTAATTAAAATATAAAAAACAAAAGAAAAGAGGATTTTCAAAATGAAAAAAATTTTTTCAATGGCATTGGCTTTGATGATTCTTCTCGGTGCGCTGAGTATTTCTGCCTCAGCCGCAAGCGCAGATGGCGATGATACTGTATCAGCAACGGTTTACATTACCATTTCCAATGCAGGCAACTTGGTAGTAACTCAAGAAGCCATTACTGTTACAGATATTGATAATGACGGCTCACTTACCGTTAATGATGCTCTTTACTGCGCTCATGAGACAAAATATGACGGCGGTGCCGAAGCGGGATATGCAACCGCAAACTCGGAATGGGGGTTAAGTCTTGCAAAGCTTTGGGGCGATACAAGCGGCGGATTCGGATATTATGTCAATAACGTATCAGCTTGGAGTCTTGCCGATACCGTTAAAGAAGGTGACTATCTGAATGCTTTTATATACTCTGACCTGACCGCCTGGTCGGACAAATACTGCTTCTTCGATAAAAATACAGCATCCGGCACAGAGGATGACACGATCACACTTACACTTTCCTATGCAGGCTATGATGCAGATTATAATCCCGTAGTTCTCCCTGTAGAGGGTGCGACTATTACGCTGAACGGCGTAGCAACCGATTACAAGACCGACGCTGACGGTAAAGTTACGGTTAAACTTGCCGATTCGGGTACGGTCATAATCAGCGCAACATCCGATACCCAAACGCTTGTTTCTCCTGTTTGCAAGGTTTCCGTTGCTGAAAAGACACCCGATACCAAACCGGATATGAGCTCTGATACCAACCCCGCTACGACCTCTGATACCACTCCCGATAATACCGATCCCGATGATGGTGATAAGGATTATATCGTGCTTGGCCTTTGCCTGGTTGCTACATCAGTGGTTATAGCCGTATTGATCGTTATCAGGCGTGTTACCAAACGTAAAAAGAACTGATGAAGTATAAACTTTTAGCCGGAGCTCTTTGTCTTCTGATACTGCTGTCCTCAGTCGGCATAACGCCAATTTCGGCTGAAAGCAACAAGAATACCGTCGATACGGCACAGAGCTTGATCGACGGTATCGTTGCATACGAGCAAAGGGGCGCAGAGGCTTCCGATATTCAGGGTTGGATCAGTGGAACGCTGACGAAAAATGCCGGTGTCAGCTCCGAGTGGTACGTGCTGACACTTTCCCAATACGGAGATTACATTTTTTCCTCTTATGAAGCGAATTTGCTCGCGTATCTTTCGGAAAACGAGGTATATTCAGCATCTTCACGGCAGAAATATGCAATTTGTCTTTCTGCCATTGGCAGTACGGATAGCTATATTTCTTCCGTGCTGAACGATTCTATCGGTAGGCAAGGCATTATAAGTTGGATCTATGGCTTGCATTTGTTAAACAACGGATACGTCAGCGATGAATATACGTTAGATGAGGTTGTCACGACCTTGCTCTCGCTTCAATGCAATGATGGAGGGTGGTCGCTGACAGGAGAGTACGCAGACATAGACGTGACCGCCATGGTGCTACAGGCGTTAGCTCCCCACTATTTTGAAAACGGCGAAGTCAAGACCGCCGTTGATAAAGCACTCTCCTTATTATCAAACCGTCAGCTTGACGACGGCGACTATTCAAGCTATGGCGTACCGAATCCCGAAAGCACAGCACAAGTGCTCGTCGCCCTTTCCTCGCTTGGTATTGATTGTCAGGGCGATACGCGATTTATCAAAAATGGAAATACGTTGTTTGATGGTATTGAAAAATACCTGCTTTCCGACGGCAGCTTTTGTCATAAGGAGGGGGGCGGTTCCAACGAAACAGCAACCGTGCAGGTCTTTTACGGACTGGTTTCCTACCTCCGAATGAAGAATGATAAAACACCGCTGTATATTCTTGATAACGCCAATCCATCAAAGGTAGAGCCGGCACCGATGACACCATCTGCCGATACGGAAAAAGCATCCGATACAGAGTACGAAACGAGCTATCAGGAATCCCCCATAGTGGAAAATGACAGTGATGCTCCCGGTAAAAAAGAACCGTGGAATTATAAACCGTGGATTTGTTTGATTATAATAGGACTTGGCGGTATCGTATGCCTTGTTCTTTTCATCGTAAAAAAGCGGCATGTAAAGAACTTTATCGCGGTCTTGATCGTTGTCGGACTTGCGGTATGTCTCATATGTGTGACCGATCTTCGCTCGACCGACGATTATTACAATGGTGAGAGTGTAAGCAAGGAAAATGTCATTGGTAAGGTAACGCTGACCATTCGTTGCGATACCATAGCCCACAAATCCGAGTCGGAGTATATTCCGGACGACGGAATCATTCTCGACATTACCGAATTTGAGATTGAGGACGAAGATACCGTATACGATATTCTCATTGAGGCGGCAAGGAAGTATAACCTCCGGATAGAAAACGACGGAAACTCCGAAATGGTATATATTTCAGGCATCAATTATCTGTATGAATTTGATTTCGGAGACCTGTCCGGATGGGTCTATCATGTAAACGGTGTTTCCCCTTCGGTGGGTTGTGGAGAATATAAGCTCTCGGACGGAGACAGGATCGAGTGGCTCTATACATGCAATCTCGGAAACGATTTGAAATAAAGGAGAAAGGAGATGGAAAATGCGAGCGTTGGAAAATTATAACCCAATTTCTGTAGCTGTATATTTTTTAACCGTCTCGGGAATTGCAATGTTCTGTATGAATCCTATTCTCCTATCTGTTTCTCTTACGGGAGCGATACTGTTCTTCCTTTTGCGAAACGGAAGGAAGCACGGAAAATCTCACTTTATTTGGCTCTTGATATTTCTTATAACGGCTCTTATCAATCCGCTTGTTTCGCATAACGGAGTGACTGTATTGTTCGTTTTGAACGACAGTCCCATTACACTTGAAGCAATACTTTACGGTCTTGCCGCATCGGGAATGGTCATAGCGGTTCTGTATTGGTTTCGTTCCTTTACACAGATGATGACGAGTGATAAGTTGCTGTACCTGTTCGGTAAGCTGTCTCCAAAGCTCGCATTGGTTTTGTCGATGGGCTTGCGTTATGTGTCCCTGTTCGGTAAGCAGGTCCGAAAGATAAATGATACGCAAACCGCACTCGGTCTATACAAAGAGGATAATATTATTGACCGCATCGGAGGCGGATTGCGGGTGTTCTCGGTTATGGTCACCTGGTCACTTGAAAACGGTATCGTAACCGCGGACAGTATGAGCGCGCGAGGCTACGGCACGGGGAAACGGTCGCATTTTTCAATATTCCGATTTCGTAGATCGGATTTGGGCTTACTCATTATTACGCTGATACTTGGAGCGCTGACTTGCGTAGCAATCGGTGTCGGGGCGCTTGATTTTACCTTTTATCCGTCCCTCAAAATGGCAGACCCTACCGGAATGTCTTTTTTGGGATATATTTCTTATTGTATACTTGTTTTGTTGCCCATCATCATGGAGGCGGAGGAGAAAATCAAATGGAAATACTTAAAATCGAAGATCTGACCTTTACCTATCCGCTTTGCAACGCCCCTGCCGTGAAGAATGTTTCATTTGACGTAAACGAAGGAGAGTTCGTCGTTCTGTGCGGCACAACGGGAAGCGGAAAATCCACACTTTTACGCCTCTGCAAGCGTGAGATCGCACCGCTCGGAGAAAAAAGCGGATGTATCAAATATAAAAATACTCCGATAGAGGAATTGACGAAAAAAGATGCTGCTTGTTCGATTGGTTTTGTGATGCAGAATCCCGAGCAACAGATCGTAACCGATAAGGTGTGGCACGAGCTTGCCTTCGGACTTGAAAATATGGGGGTGCCGCAGAATGTGATTGCACGCCGCGTTGCGGAGATCGCAAGTTACTTCGGCATTGAGCATTGGTATGAAAAAAGCGTGTCCGAGCTGTCGGGCGGTCAAAAACAACTTTTGAACCTTGCCGCCGTGATGGTGATGGATCCTGACATACTGATCTTAGACGAGCCGACCGCACAGCTTGATCCGATTGCGACCGCAGATTTTATTGCTACGCTCAAAAAACTGAATAATGATTTTTCTTTGACGGTTGTTATCGTGGAACATCGGTTGGAAGAGCTGATCCCGATCTGTGACAGATTGCTTGTTTTGGAAAACGGCAAACTGCTTGATAACGGCACGCCGAGAGATGTGATATCAAGGCTAAAGGACAACGATATCTTGCTTTGTGCGATGCCGACAGCCGCAAGACTCTATCACGCACTTTCGGCAGACGGAGCTTGTCCGCTTACCGTCAGAGAAGGCAGACGGTTTATTGAACAGAACTATTCTAATCAGATACGTTCATCAGATACCGGTAAATACACGCACAGCAACCGTTCCGCGCTTGAATTTCAAGATGTTTATTTTCGCTATGAACGTGAGATGCCTGACGTTTTGCGGGGAGTGAATTTCACGGTTTACGAGAATGAGATCTTCTGTATTCTCGGCGGAAATGGTTCGGGCAAAACAACATCATTAAACGCCGCTGCAGGACTTTTGAAGCCGTACAGCGGTACCGTTCGTGTGTTCGGAACAAAACTGAAGGAATACAAAAATCAAACGCTGTACCGTGAATGTTTGTCGCTTTTGCCGCAGGATGTTCAGACCGTGTTCCTCAAAAATACGGTACGTGAAGAGCTTGACGATGTTAAAGCCGACATAAATGCCTTGCCTTTTGATATTTCTCACTTGTATGAAAAACACCCGTATGACCTTTCGGGCGGTGAACAGCAGCTTGTGGCTCTTGCCAAGGTGCTTGCAACCAAACCGAAGCTCCTCTTGATGGACGAGCCGACAAAGGGTCTTGACGCAAATAAAAAGACAGATATGATCGCGATTTTGAAGCAGCTGAAAGCAAATGGTGTTACAGTCGTTATCGTAACGCATGATGTGGAGTTCACGGCAATGTGTGCTGACCGTTGCGCTTTATTCTTCCGAGGACAGATCGTATCCGATGGTGTTCCCGATGAATTTTTCTCGGAGAATCGTTTTTATACTACAGCGGCAAGCCGAATAAGCAAGGACTATTATGACCGTACCGTAACGGTGGAGCGTATTGCAGAGCTTTGCAGATTAAACGGCGCAAAGGACGGAAGCATATTATGTTGACGATTCAAAATAAAAACGTCCGAACGGTTTTACGATTTGGTATTCCGTTTTTATTGATTCCAACAGTCGCCGTACTCGGAACAATTGTTTTCGATGAGAAAAAGCATTTGTTTATTTCGTTCTTTGTTGCCATTCTCTCGGTTTTGTTGTTTATTGCGGGTTTTGAAAAGAGGGTGACCGGTACAAGACGAATGGTGATAACAGCGGTAATGATCGCGCTCAGCGTGGTCGGACGCTTTATTCCGTTTTTCAAACCGGTGACGGCAATTACGGTCATCACGGCAATTTACATTGGCGGTGAATCCGGATTTCTCGTCGGTTCGCTTTCCGCGCTTATTTCCAACTTTTATTTCGGTCAAGGCCCGTGGACGGCATTTCAAATGCTTGCGTGGGGGCTCATAGGACTTGTTGCGGGTTTTCTTTCAAAGCCATTGCGTAAAAGTAAAGTGGCGCTCTTGATCTACGGCGTTCTTTCCGGCGTTGCTTTTTCTTTTGTTATGGACGTTTGGACGGTACTGTGGTATAACGATACCTTTGACCCGACGTTATACCTGACCGCCATCGGTACGGCACTTCCGCACACTGTTTTATATTCCGTTTCCAACCTTATTTTCTTGCTGTTTATGGCAAAACCCTTTGGAGATAAATTGAGTAGGATCAAGATTAAATACGGAGTTTGAATTACACGTTCAACCGGCGAATCTTGACTTGATTTTTCTTTATCGGTCGGTAAAGAAGTGTATATGTACTTCCCTTTTCTTCGTCCGAAGCAAGAGTCAGCACGAGCTTGTCGGTCCCGTCTATATCCGGCAAAGTAAAACGAACCGTTGGACCTCTTTTATTCGAGTTTGCATCGGTAGATGCGCTCCACTCTCCGAGCTCAAACCTTTCATTCGCTATAGTCGCGCTGACCTTCACGTTTCCGCTGACCGCGTCAGGTGCGTCGTTGAGCAGCCAAAGCTCCGCTTCAAACGTCTCGCCCGCCTTCCAATCAAATTTTGCCACCTTCGCGCTGAAAAGTGAAGGTCGCATAGCCTGTTTGACGTAGTAATAAGCAGGTCTTGCCTTTGACGGATATGCTATCAGATTATTGCCTGCGGCGGTCTTCCACGGCTCGTTGTAGCACCAGTTGATGCCCATACTGCACCGCGGCCATTGACGGCGAATTTCCTCAAATGCGCCATGATATCCCTCGCACTGGAGCCAATTTGATTGCTCTACCATATCCTCGATGGAATTTTGCTCCTCAAAATAGTGCCGCAATACGTCATTGCATACCCATCTTCCGTATCCCCAAGCATAGAATCCGTGGTGCGCTATCCACGCGGGGGTAGCGTCGACAGGATAAAGCTCGTCTTCGGGAATTATCGAGCGCAGAGTGTCCATATCGGCTATTGCGGGAACCCCGAATTCCGTATAAGCCGTGCAATTTGAGCTTTGGAATTGTTGAAATACGTCGCCGCCCTGCTCATCGGAATAAAAGGTATAGCCACCGTGAGACATACCGATCAGCGGCGAAGTGAAGATGAACGGGCGCTTGTAATCCAGCTCATAGCAGAGCTTATCGAGAAGCCGCAGAGGGTGCGATTGCTGATCCATACCCGACCACGAGTTAAACAACTCATTTCCTCCGCACCAGAATGCAAGGCAGGGGTGATGTCGGAATTTGATTATGATTGCAGAAGCCTCGCTTTCAAGCGTTTTCATATAGCTTTCGATACCGATATACTCGTTGCAGGCAAGCATAAATTCCTGCCAGACCAAAATACCCTCTCTGTCGCATATGTCGTAGAAGCTCTGCTTTGGCAGACCCGCGCCGCCCCACATACGAAAGATATTCATATGGCATTTTTTCGCAAGCAGTATCTGCTCCTCATAGCGCTGTGCGGTAATATCTCCCCAGAAAAGCTCGGGATTTACCCAGTTTGAACCCTTGCAGAATATTCGTCTGCCGTTAAGCTCTACCGTGATGGGGGCTTCGTATGGACCCTTCGGGAATACCTTCGGACCTTCGCACTCAAGGTTGCGCAATAATCTTATTCTTCTGAAGCCGACGTGTCCGGTACGTTCTTCCTTTTCATTACGTATCACCCAAGTGTAAAGATAGGGCGTACCCTGTCCGTTGCACCACCAAAGCTCAGGAGAGTTTATCTTAAAGCTTCTCTCACTTCCGCGGTATATCTCCCTGCCCTCGGCATCAAAAAGCAGTATCTCGCAAGGCAAGGAAGCGTTGAAGCTGCAATTTACGATGCCCACTGTCATATCGTCATTGATATCGGTGAGAACCTCACAGTTCCCGATATAAGACTCACCGCGCGTTTCGATATATGTATCGTCCCAGATTCCCGATATGAGCAGGCGCGGATTCCAATCCCAGCCGTAATATACGGGAGGATTACAGGATTCGTTTGCCTCATCTCTCGTTCCCGCCTCGCCTCTTTTGCTCTTCGGGTGCGGATGTATATGTATTGTAAGCATATTTTCCCTATCGGAAAGCTTGTCTGTAAGGTCTATTTCAAATCCACGGAACATTCCCTCGTATGAAAATAGTATCTCACCGTTAAGAAGCACGTCGTACTTATAGCTTATTCCCTCGCTGACAAAGAACACTCTCTCGCCGTCTTTTTTTTCGTAGCAAAGACAGGTGCGGTATTCCCAATGGTCATCCTCAAGTGGGAGAAATTGCTTGTAGTTGTCTGAATACTGCCAATCGGAAAAACCGTTCGCTATGGCGTAGTCCTTTTGAATGTTGCTCGGTACTTTTGCGGGAAACCAAGCGTTTCTTTCGGGGGTGCAATTCCTGCCCTCCCAGCTCTGATAAAATTTCATTCGTTCCCTCTCTAATATACAGCGTTCATTTTATGATAGATCACAACGAAGAATTTTTCGTTTGATATCACGGACATTATATCAAATAACGCTTCTAAAATCAATAGGTTCATCAAATTCTTCAGAAAAAGAAAAACAACTGAGCTTGATCGAACCTTCAAGGCTTATTGACATAATATTCGTGATTTACTGAAAAACCACTTTACGAATTGAAATACCGTATATCAAGTCTTGACTTTTTTTAAAAAAAAGTATATAATTATGCATATGCAGTATACCTCTGAGTGGCTGAGATCAATAAATTGTCCTACAAAGGGTTACGTTATAAAAGGAGGCAGCTATATGAATAAAATCAGTCTTGACGGAATGTGGAATATGAAAGGAAACGGATTCGACTGCAACGGAACCGTTCCCGGATCGGTATATTCTTTTTTACTTGGTGCCGGTCTTATGCAAGACCCGTATTACCGTCAAAACGAGCTTGATGCACTAAAGCTTATGGAGCATGACTATACTTTTTCGCGTAGTTTTGCTTTTGATAAATCTGTCAGGGATACCGTTTTGTTATGCTGTGACGGTCTTGATACGATATGCGATATCTATCTTAACGGTAAAGCTGTAGGTCATACAGAGAATATGCACCGCAGTTACGAGTTTGATATAACTTCGCTTTTAAAAGAAGATAACGAGCTAAGTCTTGTTTTCCGTTCTGCCAACCGTTGCTTCAAAGAAAGAAATGCCAAAGATCATATCTGGGGATCTCCCATAAATACTCTGATGGGATTTAACCATCTTCGCAAATCTTTTTGTATGTCAGGCTGGGATTGGGGTCCACGTCTTCCGGATGCAGGAATTTGGCGTGATATTTACCTTCTCATATCAAATTCCGACCGTATTGATGAGGTACGTATTTTACAACGTCACGAGAACGGAAATGTTTGGTTGACCGCTAATGTTTCAACCGTTTGCAAAAATGCCGACATTGAAATATTGCTTACCGATCCTGACGGCAAAGAATACAATATCCCGTCCAACAAAGAATATAAAATTGAAAACCCCCGGCTTTGGTGGCCCAATGGATTGGGCGATCAGCCTCTTTATAAAATAACCGTATCTCTTATTGAAAACGGAGTTGAAGTTGACAGAGACGAAAAAACGATAGGACTTCGCACATTAAAACTTATTCGCGAAAGAGATAAATTCGGCGAAAGCTTCTGCCATGAAGTAAACGGCGTGCGTTTTTTTGCAATGGGTGCCGACTATATTCCCGAGGATAACATTCTTTCGCGTATAACTCCCGAACGTACTGAAAAGCTCCTGCTTAATTGTAAAAATGCCAACTTTAACGCAATAAGAGTATGGGGCGGCGGTCACTATCCAAACAATGATTTCTTTGATACCTGCGACAGGCTCGGAATCGTTGTTTTCCACGATCTTATGGTTGCTTGCACACTTCTGCCGGATGATCCTTCCCTTATATCCGAATTTGCCGAAGAGGTCAAAGAAAATCTTATCAGAATACGTCATCATGCTTGTATCGCCGTGATAAGCGGTAACAATGAGTGCGAAGAAATTTTCGCCAATTGCTCTCTGGAGGATTGGAAAGCCGAGAAATATCTTGAAGTTTATGAAAACATTTTCCCCGATATCGTTGCCAAAGTGTGTCCTGAGATCCCATATGTTCCGTCTTCTCCAAGCGGTGCCGGTCACTTCATAGCTACAAAAAACGAGAATATCGGCGACAGTCATTATTGGAGCGTATGGCACGACAATCTCCCGTTCAGTGAATACCGCAATCATTATTTCCGCTATTTAAGCGAATTTGGATTTCAGTCCTTTCCGGATGAAAAAACGATCAATTCCTTCACACTTCCTTCAGACAGAAATGTTTTCAGCCGTGTAATGGAAATGCATCAGCGTAATGCGAGTGCAAACGGTAAGATAGTTTCATATCTTGCACAAACCTATCGTTACCCGAACGATTTCAGCTCTTTCATTTACGCATCGCAATTACTTCAGGCAGATGCAATGCGCTTCGCGGTAGAGCATCTGCGTCGCAACCGCGGAAGATGTATGGGGACTCTGTATTGGCAGTTGAATGATATTTGGCCTGTCGCTTCATGGTCAAGCATAGATTATTACGGCCGTTTCAAGGCATTGCACTACGTCGCGAAGCGTTTCTACGAGCCGGTTATGATCTCATGCCGTGAAACAGGCGAGACTACTACGCGTCCATACGTTATTTTAGAGCCGGGTTGGGTTGATTATGAAACAAAAGCACAGCTTTCGGTAAATAACGACACGCTGCACCCTGTAATCGGAATAGTTCGCTGGAAACTCTGCGAGCGCAACGGAACAGTTATTATCTCGGGCGAAAAGGAAATAAACGTGCCTCCGCTCTCGGTGGTAACGCTTGATGAGCTTGATTTTAACAAAACAGACGTTGAACACAACTATTTGTGGTATGAGTTCAGCGCAAGCGGCTCTCAAGACAGCGTAATTTTCACCGTTCCAAAACATTTTGAATTTGATGATCCGCAGCTTACAGTAACCCGCGACGGAGACACTATCCGCGTTAATGCAAAAAGCTATGCCAAGTACGTTAATATTTATTCTCCCGATGAAGATTTTATTTTAAGCGACAATTTCTTTGATATGGAGATCGGTGAGCGCACCGTGAAGATCTTGGAGGGCGATCCTAAAAATCTGCTCGTTCGCAGTGTGTATGATATCCGCTGATACAACTTATTGGATTTATTTACTTAAATCTCTGTATTCTGTGTAAAAATTTTTAAATCGAGTAGGAGGCTCCCCATTAGTTGAGAAGCCGACCTCTCACACCACCGTG
>CAYQEY010000064.1:0-11789 GCA_964416635.1 uncultured Lachnospiraceae bacterium
GTGGTGTGAGAGGTCGGCTTCTCAACTAATGGGGAGCCTCCTACTCGATTTTATTGTAAAGTGAGTGCTGAACCCACGCAAAAAGTTTGAGGTTTCGGAAGTCAGAGCCCTTGGCGCTCCCAGAAGACAGCCAAAGCGCTGTTATAAGATACAAGTAAAAATTTTTATCACGCCCATTATATCATAGCGTGATAAATTTTTCAATAAATTTCACAAAATCTTTATGAATTAGTTATTTTAATTGTTATTCGTCCTTGCAAAATGTCTCTGACTGTGTTATAATTATACTGGATAATGGTATGATGTACCCTTATTGCCGTTTATAAGATCTTTAAGGACGTAAAAAATGATAATTCTTGCATCAGCATCTCCCAGAAGAAAAGAAATACTTTGTGAGCTTGGGGTGAATTTTCGCGTCGTGGTTGCAGATGTCGACGAAAGCTCTGACGAGCGAGACCCCGAAAGGCTTACCGAAGAGCTTGCACGCCGCAAGGGTCTTGCGGTATGGGAAAAGCTTGTCGGCGACGGAGCGGATACCGACGGTTGTGTGGTGATATCGGCTGATACCGTCGTATGCAGCGGTGGGGAGATACTCGGAAAGCCGCGCGACGCCGCCGATGCAGAGCGTATGATACGCTCGCTTTCGGGACGCACGCATACTGTCGTCTCAGGTGTTGCGGTAACCTGTGGCGGAGTGGCGCGGAGCGCATCCTGTGTGACCTCGGTCAGGGTATCGCAGATCCCCGATGAGGAGATAAAGCGATACGTTGAAAGTGGCGATTGCATGGATAAAGCAGGAGGGTACGGGATCCAGGGAAAATTTTCTCTTTGGATAGAGGGTATCGACGGATGCTATTTCAGCGTAGTCGGGCTTCCGGTACACACCCTGCAAAAGCTCTATTTTGAGTGCACCGGGCAAAGGCTTGTCTGAGCCGGATTGAGATCATCTTAAAATCTTCGGAAAGGAGCATACGGTGGCAAAGATAGTGGGAATAGACCTTGGTACTGCGAACACCCTGATCTGTACCAAAGGCAAGGGAATAGTTCTGCGTTCGCCGTCGGTCGTTGCGATAAGCAAAGCAGACCGCTCGGTCGTTGCACTCGGCAAAGAAGCGCGTCGTATGCTCGGAAAGACCCCCGAGGGAATACTCGCATTCAGACCACTCAAGGACGGCGTTATTGCCGACCCCGAGGTCACGGCTAAAATGATAAGGGCTTTCTTTGAATATACCGACTCTATCTCGCTTTTCGCCCGTCCGTCCGCGATAGTATGTATCCCGTACGGCGTTACCGAGGTTGAGAAGCGGGCGGTAGAGGACGCCACGTTTGAAGCGGGAGCGCGCTCGGTCGCGCTTATAGAGGAGCCGCTTGCGGCGGCTATAGGGACCGGACTCCGTGTCGGCGGAGCTCGGGGAAGCATGATAGTCGATATCGGAGGCGGCACCACCGAGGTGGCGGTCATAAGCCTTGGCGGTATCGTGGCATCAAACTCGGTCCGCATTGCCGGAGATGAATTTGACGAGGCGATAATATCATATCTTCGTCGCCGCAGAGGAATACTTATAGGAAACACGACCGCAGAGGCACTCAAGATACGCATAGGCTCGGCGCATCCGTCATGCGACGCGGGCGAGATGGAGGTCTGCGGAAGAAGTCTTGAAAGCGGCTTGGGAGCTGTCATGAAGATAAGCTCGTCCGAGGTACGAGAGGCTGTCAGCGGAAATCTTGAGCAGATAGTTTACTCAATAAAAAAGACGCTTGAGCAGACGCCTCCCGAGCTTTCAGCCGATATATACGATTTCGGCATAATGCTGACCGGAGGGGGCGCGCTTCTGCGCGGTATTGACAGGCTTATATACGAGAGAACCGGTATTCAGGTCAAGATAGCTCCTCGACCGCTTGAGAGCGTATGCGCCGGCATACTTCGCGTTATCGAGAGCGAGGGCAGAATGGGAAATCTTTTGCAGTACAGAGGAAGATAGCATAAAAAGAGAAAGGAGGACGTTATGAGCGAAAAGGGTGAAAACAGTCAAAACGAAGAGCTTTCCGGCGCGGCGGAGAGTATCGACACCGAAAAGAAGGTGGAAGAGTATACCGAGCAGAGCTTTCTCGATGCTCTTGCGTGGACTTCAAAGGCGTACCTCCTTACAGTAATAATATGCGCGGCGGTCGCCGCGGCGGGTGTCGCCGTTGCGGTCATAGTCAAGGTTTCATATGGACTTATATGCGCTCTTTGTGCTGTCGTGGCTTATATCGGAGCGGTAAATAACATACTTTACAAGAGGCTCGGAGTTGCCCATAAGAGCGAGTCAGGTCGGCTTACCGTTACAGAATACTACGGCAAGAACAGGGACGAGGCGTGGATACCCCGCAGGCTTCTCTGGCTTGACGTTACCGCACTCGGGGATGGGGCTTTTGATCATGAATCCTCAAAAAACATAAAGGTAGTGCATCTTCCGAGAACTCTCAGACACGTGGGTAAGGATGTTTTCAAAGGTTGTGAGAGCATTGAGCGTATTTGCTTTGAAGGAAGTCGAAGCGAGTGGGAAGAGATAGATAGCGAGACCGATCTCGGCGTATATACGGTAGAGTTTGAGGAAAAGATAGCATATCCCGAGCAAATACCGCTCAAGGACAGGTATAAGAGCAAAAAGAAGTTGAAAAAGGCAAAGCGTAGCGTCTCGGATAACTCGGACATGGCGGCAGATGCGGGAGAGAAAGAGAAATGAGCTTTTTCAAGTCGAAATTTTTTATTATCTGCATTGCAGTAGCCATATTGCTCGCGCTCGTTCCCACGCTTATCGCCGCATTCGGCGGGACCGATCTTTTGCGTTCCGTGATGGGAACCGTGGCAAAGCCGTTCACTATGTGCGGCTCGGGAATAGCGAACGCATTCAACGGCTTTGTTGACGTATTTACGCAATACGACGAGCTGAAGGCGGAAAACGAGGAGCTTCGCTCAGAGCTTGAGGAGCTTCGGCAAAAGGAATACAACGAGGAGCTGTTACGCGAGCAGAACAATTGGCTCAAGGATTACATCAACCTGCACGATGCAAATCCCAATCTTCATTTCACCGATGCATCGGTGATCTCGCGCGAGGCGGGAAATTATTCCACCGTCATCACGCTCAACCGCGGAAGCGTGCACGGAGTAAAAAGAAATATGCCCGTGCTCACCGAGGACGGTCTTATAGGATATGTCAGTGAGCTTGGGCTTGACTGGTGCAAGGTGTCCACGATAACCGAGCCCTCGAGCAAAATAGGTGTTTACACCGACAGAGAGGGGCAGTTGGGCGTGCTCGTCGGAGATGCGGAGCTGCGCGGAGACGGGCTTTGCAGGATGACATATATAAGTGACGAGGGAAACCTCGGGATAGGCGACAGGGTGTACACCGCAGGAGGCAAGGACAGCATATATCCGTCAGGTCTTTTTATCGGCAGCGTCAGCTCGGTCGATATCGACGGAGTGACCGGAGAGATGGTAGCCGTGGTAACGCCCGCGGTCGATCTTTCCGAGCTTGAGACGGTTCGCAACGTGATGATAGTTATCGGCATCGGAAGCAGCGGAGGTCAGTGATATGCAGGGAAATATCAGAGATTCGCTCTTCCGCCCCGAGCTTTTGAAAAGGATCGTGATATACGGGCTTATGACACTGATACTCGGAAGCGCGCAGTGCTCGTTCTTCCCGATATTGAAAATATGCCCGAGTACTCCCGATCTTATCATGGGAATGCTTTTGGCTGTAATGCTGATAGATTCCGAGAAGAGCGCAGCTGTGCTTGCGCTCTGCGCAGGGTTTTTCATCGACGCCATAGGTGGCGGTGCGATATCGCTTGCCCCCGTGATATATTTGCTTTTCGTGCTCTTTATCGGTATTTTTTCGCATAAAATGCTTACGAGCTTCGCTTCTTTTTGTATACTTATGCTCCCCGCGCTACTGTACCGCGCCGCCGCCACGTGGATTTGTCTGCTCATTTGGTACGGCTCGGCTCTCGGACTCGGCGCGCTTTGGGAGATAATCATTCCCGAGCTTTTGTGCACGGCTTTGCTTTCTTTGCCGCTCTATGCCATCGTAAAGCTCTGCACGGCATCGCTTGAGACTCACAGCAGATTTACCTTCTGAGCTTCAATTTTCGGTTATTTAAGGAGACCAGGATGAATTCCAAATATCATTTTATGCCCGATGTGAATACGGGCTGCCTCACCGACGAGGACACAAAAAAATATATTTCCCGCTTTGCATTCTCGGTTTTTGCGCTCGAGATATCGGCTTATGCCGCGGCGACGGTGCTTGTCGTCATTCTGCAGGCGGCGGTGGGGCTTTTCGCTCCCGAGCTGTTTTCGTCTGCGGACTTTGTCGCAATAGCAAACAATCTTCTCAACGTTCTGGCTATATATGTTATCGCAACGCCGATATTCTTGGCGATAGCCGCACCTCTGCCTAAGGTAACGCCGTATAAGGAAAAATTCAGTTTCGGCGCATGGATAGGCGGTCTTTGCGTGTGTATTCTTGCCATGACGGTGGGAAACTCGTTATCGAATTCGGTAATAATGTTCGTAGAACAGCTCAGCGGCAGTACGCTGACAAATCCCGTGTCAACCATGCTCGGGCAGAGCAGTATATGGATAGATGTGGTTTTTGTTGCCATACTTATTCCCATACTTGAGGAGATACTTTTCCGCAAGCTGCTTTGCGACAGACTGCTTCCTCTCGGAGAGGGCTATGCGATAATACTCTCGGGGGTTATCTTCGGACTTTCGCACGGCAATCTTTTCCAATTCTTCTATGCATTTTTGGTCGGTGTAGTGTTTGCACTCGTGTATGTCAAGACCGGAAGAATAATTTATACCATACTCTATCACATAATTCTCAATTTTACCGGCGGAGTTGTGGTCACACTTATTACGGACAATATCGACTTTGAGGGTCTTGACCTTCTTCTTCACGACATCGAGGCGGGAACGGCGACCGCAGAGGATATGATGCCGTATCTACGGCAGATGATGCCCTTGCTCATTTATGAGGCGGTAATGGGAATAGCCGCCATAGTGGGTATAGTGCTTGTAGTCAGAGCAATCAAGAAAAAGACAGTCCGCCTTGACGGTGGAATACTGCCTCCTCCCGGGAAGCACAGAATATCAAACATTCTGTGTACCGTGGGAACGGCGGCGCTTATCACGGCTTACGTATTTTTCTTCGTGATGTCGGTGATCCCGACTCCCGCGTGATAAAACGGATTTAATTTGAAATCGCTGATTTTTACAATCGGCTGAATATTGAAAAGAAACAAAGGAGACCTTCGCGGCAATGAAAAAAGGCAGAGCTGATTCCAAAATGCGCAACAAGGATACTGCGCGCAACAAGGATTACCGCTTTTTTGTGCTCGCGGGGGTCTTTTTGGCGCTTTGTATAGCCTTTACCGTTTTTTTCGTTATCAATCAGCTTCGCGGACCTTCGGGAGATTACGATAACGACGGACTGACCGTGCGCATAGAGACGGTGGCGGGCGAGAGAGGGCGGATATACGACAGAAACGGCAATCTTCTTGTTGGTAACGCATCGCATTACGATCTTATTTTCGAATACGGCTCGATGCCCGACCGCCGCGTCGATATAAATGCGTCCTTGCTTGAGTGCCTCACGGCGCTTTCGCAAACCGGAAATGCGGCAAAAAGAGCCGAGGATTATTTTCCGCTCGTCGGCGAATATCCGGATCTCGCGTTTTCCCCGGCGCTTGAAGACGCCGATTCGGATGAATATTACTATTATCAAAGGTTTCTCAACAGAAACAACCTTAGATCCGACCTATCGGCAGAGGAATTTGTGTCACATTTCGTGAAAAAATACAACCTGTCCGACAGCAAATATTCAAAATCGGCTATAACCGAGCTTATGCGGATATACTACGATATGGACCGCATAAATTTCGGTTATTATCAGTATTACACGATAGCCGAGGGCTTTGAGGCGACGGTACCCGAGGATATGGCGCTCATATCCTATATCGAGGAGCACAGGACAGAGGGAGCCACGCTTATCCGCTCGTCCGAGAGAGTTTATTTTTACGGAGATCATGCGTCGCATATCCTCGGAAAAGTCGGCAAGATAACGGCGGAGAACGTCGAAAATTACGCCGATTACCCGCTTGATGCAACGGTTGGAATATCCGGTTGTGAGAATGTGTTTGAGCCCTATCTTCGCGGTTCGGACGGAAAAAAGATCTCAAAATACGACAGCGAGGGAAATTTGGTCGAGAGCTATTTTGACCCCGCACCTGTTATCGGAAACGACATTTACCTGACTATCGACATAAACTTGCAAATAGCCGCCGAGGACGCTTTGCGCGAGGCGGTCGACAAACTTGAGGACTCGGAGACCGGAGCGGTGACCGCGATAGACCCCAACACCGGTGAGGCTCTCGTTATCGCATCACACTCGACTGAAAGCTCGATGAATTTCGCCCTTCAGGGAACCTTCGCACCCGGTTCTACCTACAAGATAGGCAGTGCGCTTGCCGCACTTGAGGAGGGCTTTATAACCGAGAATACCACCCACGTCTGCAACCATGTTTATCCCTATCTCGGTGGACCGACCTGTCTTGGAGATCACGGCGAGACAGACGTTCACAAGGCCATCGAGGTGTCCTGCAATATATTCTTCTATTATCTCGGACACGAGTGGGGACTTGAAAATATAACCGAATATACAACAAAGCTGGGGCTCGGCGTGCCTACCGGCATTGAGCTCGGCGAGCGCACCGGTATGGTTGCGTCCGAAGTTTATTGTGAGGAGCATGACATCGAATGGAGCGAGTTTGACGACGCGACGGGAGCTATCGGACAGTCGAAACACGCATATACTCCGCTTCAGCTCAGCGTTTATATGTCTACCGTGGTAAACGGCGGGACTCGCTATTCGGCACACATCCTCAAGGAGGTAAAGACGCGCACCGGAGAGGTAGTTTATACGAGCAGGACAGAGGTGCTCTCGTCTGTGAATATCTCCGCGAAAAACCATGCAACGCTTATGAGCGCCATGCGCTCGGTCGTTTCCGAAAGCAACGTGCTGTCGGCTTATTTTTCCGGCGTGCCCGAGAAGGTCAGCGGAAAGACCGGAACGGCGGAGACGGGAAGAGAGGTTTCAAATGCGCTCTTTTCGGGCTTTGCACCCTATGACGAGCCGCAGATAGTAGTTTCCTGCGTGCTTGAGGAGGGTGATGTGGGCTCAAACGCCGCGGCGGTGACGGCAAAGGTCTTTGAGGCGTATTTCACACAGAACGGGACGGCGGAGCAGTAACTCAAGCCGAATGAACCTGCCCGGATACCGTAAGTGTCGTTGCGGTTTCTGCTTTATCCCCAAAGATCGGAAAAACCAAACTATAAGGAGCGAGACGTATGTACATAGAGATACCCGGATATGTAACGGTATTGATGGACAGACTTTCGTCGGCGGGCGAGGAATCCTACGTCGTGGGCGGCGGATTGCGCGACTCGCTGCTTGGAAAGCGCCCTAACGACTATGATGTGGCGACGTCGGCGTCGCCCGAGCGGATGGTTGAAATATTTTCGGACTTCCGCGTGATAGAGACCGGGTTGAAGCACGGCACGCTGACGGTCATTTCCGAGGGTCGTGCGGTCGAGATAACCGCATTCCGTGTGGACGGCGATTACACCGACTCGCGGCACCCCGACAGCGTGAGCTTTACGCGCTCTGTAGGCGAGGACCTCGCAAGGAGGGACTTCACGGTCAATGCCATGGCGTATAACCACGGCACGGGTCTTATCGATCTGTTCGGAGGCATTGAGGACCTTGAACGAGGGGTGATACGCGCGGTGCGCGACCCCGAGCTTCGCTTCGGCGAGGATGCGCTGAGAATAATGCGAGCCTTCAGGTTTTCCGCACAGCTCGGCTTTGAAATAGAGGAAAACACGCTCAGAGCGACCGGGAAATGCCGTCGGGGGCTTGCAAATATAGCGAGAGAGCGTATATCCGCAGAGTTTTTCAAGCTTATCTGCGCTGTTTCGCCGCAAAGACCGCTCTTGCAGATGAAGACGCTCGGAATACTGCCGTTTGTGCTCGGCGACTGTTCTCCGAGTGACAAAACAATAGAGCTGTTGCCGAAAATGCCCGTACATGATGGCGCAAGGCTCGGATTTTTGCTGAGCGGCTGTACAGGGGAACAGATAAGAGCAACACTTGACGGTTTGCGTTGCTCCAATCGTCAAAGAAGCAGGGCGACGGCGGTGGCGGCGAACGCATATCGCAAAATAGCCGACCCTCGCGACGTATCAAAGCTTTGTGCCGGGCTTGGCGACAGCACAAGGCACGCGCTGTGCGCGTCGGTTATTCTCGGAGCGTCGGACGAGAAAGCTCTTGCGTGGCTCGACAACGACCGCGCACCGCACTCGACAGCTCAGCTTGAAATAAGCGGCGACGAGCTTGTGCGAATGGGATTTGAAGGCAGAGAGATAGGTAAGACCCTTGCCTACCTGCTCGAGTGCGCAATAGAGTCGCCCGAGCTTAACACACGCGAGAGACTGAGTGCACTTGCACTTGACCTCGCAAGAGAAAAATACACGGAAAAGGGGAATAATAATGCCCGAAAGCGATACAATTATGAATGAAGAAACGTTTGAACTTGATACGCTTGAAAAGATCAAAAATACTGCGGGAAAGCTGATGGCGGTCGATTTCGGCGACACGCGAACGGGGCTTGCCGTGTCGGATGTCTCTCGTTTTTTGGCATCGGGCATCGGATACGTCTCACCCGGAGGAATAGACAAGACCGTCGAAGCGGTCGCCGCGTCGGCAAGCGAGATGGGCGTTGCGGCACTCATTGTCGGGTTGCCCGTGAATATGGACGGAAGCGAGGGAGCGAGAGCGTCAAGATGCCGCAAATTTGCGCGCATGGTGCGTGAGCTGTCGGGACTGCCGGTGGCAATGTTCGACGAGCGAATGACTACGATGACCGCGTCGCGCTATCTGAACGAAACCAACACTCGGGGGAAAAAAAGAAAGGGCGTGATAGATACGCTCTCGGCGCAGATAATTCTGCAGAACTGCCTTGACCGATTGAAATATATGAACTGAGGTAAGATATGACCTATTCAATAAAAAAGAATCCGCACAACTGCGAGAGCTGTGAATTTTACGATTACGACGAGGAGCTGGACGCTTACGTTTGCGACATGAGACTCGACGAGGACGAGATGGCGGATTTCGTCGGCGGTAACACGGGGAGCTGTCCGTATTACAGATTTTACGACGAGTACAAGAGCGTACATAAGCAAATATAGAGGAGTTTTATGAGCGAAAAGAGTCAGATGCAGGCGTCAAGCCTTTACGAATACCTGAACTGGCGGGGAGATCTGATATTTGAGAGAGTTCCCCTTTGCGAGGTAGACAGCCTTATACTTTCGATCCTCTCGTATATTGACTATACCGGGTTTGTCGGCTCCAACACCGAAAGCTCCGCAAAGACGCCCGTGCTTCTGACGGTTACCAAGGATTTTCTCAGGGCGCACAGGGGCGCGATACCGAGCATGGGACTTGTCATACCAAAGGAGACGGTGACCCTGCTTGCGCGCGCGGCAAAGACTGCGCGGTTTGGACTTATCCGACCGTTTGCCTACGTCAATAAGATATGCGATGAATCGCAAAAGCAGTTTTCTGCTATCAGCTTTTTGCTTGGGGACGGCGACGTTTTTGTGGCGTTCCGAGGTACCGACGACACTCTCGTCGGGTGGAAAGAGAATTTCAATATGAGCTTTATGCACCCGGTGCCGGCGCAGTGCGAGGCAGCCGAATATCTTGAATCGATAGCAAAAAAAACCGAGGGCAAGCTGTACGTCGGCGGACACAGCAAGGGCGGAAATCTTGCGGTCTACGCCGCGGTCAGATCAAGCGAGAGTACGCGCGAGCGCATAGCGGCAGTATACAACAACGACGGCCCGGGATTTGACGCCGGGTTTATTGCCGGCGAGGACTACCGGGCAGTCAAGGACAGGATCCATACCTTCGTGCCGCAGTCCTCGGTGGTCGGAATGTTGCTTGAGCATGAGGAGAGCTATACCGTTGTAAAAAGCCGA
Source organism: uncultured Lachnospiraceae bacterium (assembly GCA_964416635.1). Taxonomy (GTDB): domain Bacteria; phylum Bacillota; class Clostridia; order Oscillospirales; family CAG-272; genus HGM12713. The sequence goes on from CAYQEY010000064.1 coordinate 10,091, forward strand.
TCCGCGGGACTTCTCCAGCATAACGGACTCAGCTGGGAGGTCATGGGAGGGGGCTTTGTCAAGCTCGATTCGATAAGTGAACAAAGCAAGCTTATCGACCGCTCGATGAAGGAATGGCTTGCGCAAATGACCAACGAGGAGCGGGCGGCGACGGTCGATTCGCTTTACGATGCGATATCTTCAACAAACGCAAAGACGCTGACCGACCTCAGTCAGGATAAGATAAAGATAGTTCGGGCGTGGAACGCGATGGATAACGAGGCGCGCAATCATGTGCGCAGATGTATAAATATAGTTTTCGGCAAGAAGAAACAGCCGAAGGAAGTCTAAGAATAACGGGGGAGCTTATGAATAATGACGTAAAAGAGCTTAAGGAGGAGACGGTGTGCCCGATCGTCAAGCATACGCCGAAGAGCTTCGGCGTGGCGTTTGTGCTGGGAGTTGTGATCGGTCTTGCGATCATAGTTCCCGGTGTCAGCGGCTCGACGGTTGCCATAATGTTCGGCATGTACGCCTCACTGCTTTACGCGATAGGAAATATTTTTAACGATTTCAAACGCTGTTTTTGCTATCTTCTGCCGATAGGTATCGGTGCGGTCATCGGATTTGTCGGTGGATTTCTGGTCATACAGAAGGTATTCGGCAGGTATATGTTTGCCGTTGTCTGTCTGTTTGCGGGACTGATGTGCGGCGCCGTACCTGCGCTTACTGCCGAGCTCAGCGGCGAGAAGAGAAGCGGCGGCAGGATCCTGCTGTCGGCGATCGGTGTGCTGATACCGCTCGCCGTGGGGGCGGTGTCCATTGTGCTCACGAAGAACACGTCGGGCGGCGGTTCGGAGAGCTTTACCGCGTTTCCCGCTTATCTGTTTCTGCTCTATATACCGCTCGGCGCAGTGGTGTCCGCAACGCAGATCATTCCGGGACTCAGCGCAACGGCGATACTTATGGCTTGCGGGCAGTTCGCACCGATACTTAACAGCCTGCACCTCGATTATATTCTTGAAAACCCCGCTGTGCTCGGACTTTACGTTTGCATCGGCGGCGGATTTATCGGGGGTATAGTTCTGATCTCCCGCCTTTTTTCGAAGCTGATCGAAAAACACCGTGCGACTGTGTTTTTCACGGTCGTCGGTCTTTCGCTCGGGTCGATACTTTCAATGTTTCTCAATGCCGATATGTGGGAGGTTTACACAAAATGGAATGCCGGGGAAAATGCCGCCCCAAGCCTTGTCATCGGAGCGCTCTTGCTCGCGGCGGGCTTTGCCTGCTCGTTTGCGCTGACAAAATATGAGTTGAAAAAGCGCGAATAATACCGAAAATACGGATCTTCGGTATCTGAGAGACCACAGCGCTTAATAATGGTTGATGTTTACTACAAAAAACCAAAATTAATTTTGTTGTATTTGTACAAAAACAGTTGTGGCAAACTAAATTTTTTATTTTTAGTTGACAATCCGCGGTAAAAATGTTATAATATACGCAATGAGAACCCATGTTTATCGGGTCTTAAATAATTATTATAAGGAGAAAGATATGAAAAAGACCATTTCTATCGTAGTGATCGTTGCAATGTTGCTCGCGTCCATGCTTGCGATCATTCCCGCTTCTGCGGCAGCGAATGATATCAGCACAGCGGAAGAATTTGCGGCAATGGCGGCAGATGGCGAGTATAATCTTGTAAACGATATCACAATTTCAG
>CAYQEY010000065.1:0-11611 GCA_964416635.1 uncultured Lachnospiraceae bacterium
ACGCTAACTTACAACCTTACGTTATTATAGTACTAACTTATAATCACCTAACGGAGCCGGAAAATCCACGACGATCCGAACATTGCTCGGGCTTATTTCTCCCACCTCGGGACATGCAATGATATTCGGAAAAGATGTCACAAAGGAGAAGGAATCCATTTTGCGGGATATCGGCTACCTTCCGTCGGAGGCATTGTTTTACCAAGGAATGAAAGTGAAAGATATATTGAAGCTGTCTGCCGATTTGCGGAAAAAGGACTGCACTGCCGAATCAAAAATGCTCTGTGATCGGTTACAGCTTGATACATCCCGGAGGATAGATGATCTGTCTTTCGGTAACAGAAAGAAGGTCGCCATTGTCTGTGCTTTACAGCATCAGCCGAAGCTGCTTGTTCTGGATGAGCCGACCGGCGGATTGGATCCGCTGATGCAAAAAGAGTTTTTTGACATACTGCAGGAGAGAAACAATGATGGCACAACGATTCTCTTGTCCAGCCATGTTCTCTCGGAAATTCAGCGTAATTGTACATGCGCGGCGATCATTCGCGACGGTAGGATCATTGCATGTGACAGTGTGGATGTTCTCTCAAAAACAAGTGCAAAACGCATTAAGGTTCACGGCAATGTTGATTTAGAGCATCTGAGCGGTGTTCGGGATATAAAGAATACTGTGGACTCAGTCAGCTTTCTTTACAGCGGCGACATGGACGGCCTGCTCCGCACTCTATCCTGCGGGCAGGTGGATGATCTTACGATCACAGAGCCGGATCTTGAAGAAATATTCCTGCATTATTATGAAAAGGACGGGGAGACGGTATGACACTTGTAAAACATGAGCTGCGGCAGGGTAAAACCTCCTTTTTGATATGGACGGTTTCTATTGGATTTCTTCTTGCCATCTGCGTATTTCTGTTTCCGGAAATGAAGGGACAGATGGAAAGTGTCAACGATATGTTCGCCTCTATGGGTTCTTTTACCGAGGCGTTCGGGATGGATCGCTTGAACTTCGGAACTCTCATAGGATTTTACGCTGTTGAATGCGGCAATATTTTAGGCCTCGGCGGTGCATTCTATGCATCTCTTTGCGCCGTTGGTATTCTCAGCAAAGAAGAAAAGGACAAAACAGCTGAATTTTTGCTGACTCATCCTGAAAGCCGCAAAAGGGTCATTACGGAAAAGTTGATCTCCGTGCTTATCCGGATCACGGTTTTGAATATAATTATCTATGCTATTGCTGTCGGGTCCATAGCTGCCGTTGGTGAGGCAATTCCCTGGAAAGAGATCAGTATGTTGCATCTCTCCTATTATCTGCTCCAGGTTGAACTGGCAGGAATTTGTTTTGGAATTTCCGCATTTCTCAGCAAAGGCAGCGTGGGCGTAGGGCTGGGCATTGCCGTGATGATGTATTTTCTGAACCTGATTGCCAACATTGCCGATGTCGCCGAATTCCTTAAGTACATAACACCGTTCGGATATTGCGATGGTGCCGACATTGTGTCAAATGGCGGACCGGACGGAGTAATGGTTGCCATCGGTGCAGTCATAGGAATTGTAGGAATCATTATTGCTTATCTGAAATACACAAGGAAAGATATAAAATAAAATGCAAAATACAGTCGGCGGCAGGGACAGTCCTTGCCGCCATTTTGCCGGTGTAAATACTTTTGCCGGCAGCCTGAGTCAAAGCCGCCTTCAGAAGTCTTTGACTTATTGTTCACTGCCCGTCAAGCATTTGTATTTCGCTGTGCCGACTGTCAAAATGCATACGGTTGGTCAGCATATTGGAAATGATGATCATTTTTCCGCTTCGCTCGGGAAAATGCTCGTCCAAGAGCTTTTGCAGATCGGTTTGCGGAGTGAGATCTACCTGCATACAGGAATAGATCCCCTTCGGGATCCGAACTATTCTTTTGTCGCGGTCGTCCGGGTCGAGTACTCTGAAAAAGAATGAGACATCGGGGACTTCTTTTTCGTAATGCAGAATAATTCCCGACGGAAATACCGGATCGTCTCCGGACTTCTGTGCCTCGATAAAAAGCCTTGCCTGTTTTCTTTCTTCATTGGTAAGATTTTTTATATTCTTGCGATAATATGATTCGATAAAATATCTTTCTTCAATCTCGCGTTTATATACACCGCGTATTTTGTTGTACTGCTGATTTCTTTCCATGCTCTCAAGTGTGATGCGGGTGATCTGAAGCTTCTTTTGCATTTCCGAGATCTTTGCCTGCATCGCCTTTTCTCCGTTCGTCAAAAGGCGCTTTCCATCAAGATATCCGTCTTCATCTATATAGCTTTTGAAGTCCTTTAACGGTATGCCCAGCGTGATGCAAAGAAGGATCGCATCCAAAGTTCCGAGCTGCTCGGGAAGATAGTAGCGATATTTCGTTTCCGGATCTACGTATGCCGGTATTAAGATATTTAATTTTTCATAGTAATGCAAAGAACCTAAGCTGACGTTTCTAAGCTTTGCAAATTCGCTGATCGTGAGATATCTTTTGTCCATTACTTACCGCCTTGTCGAAAATGTGCAAAATTTATAAAAAAAAATTATTATCGGTCAAAAGTTCATATGTTTTTTCCATTGACTCTATTATAATAGTAGGGTTTACAATATTATAATGGCATAATGTGTAGTGTCATTATAGCAGAGTTTTGCATATTTGTCAAGCGATCTCCATGCGTTGATTATGCTGAAAGGGCGGAAGTGCGGAGTCGGAGTCCTATTTTTGCGGATCTCATTGAAAATGCGGAACAAAGGTTCTGATGGCTTGAACGGCTTTTTGAGGGAAATAATGTATATTCTATTCGGAGGATATTTTAAATGAGGAATTACCGCGCCGGTATAGACGTCGGCTCTACAACCGTCAAGCTGGTCATGCTTGACGAGAACAATCAAACAATTTACGGAGAATACCGCCGCCACGGTGCGCATACGCAAAAGACCTTGGCAGAGCTTCTGAAAGATGCAAAGCAAAAGCTCGGCGAATGTACGATTTCGGCAAGGATAACCGGATCGGGCTCTATCAACCTCGGTAAAGCACTCGGAATAGATTTTGAGCAGGAGGTAGTTGCGGTGGCGACGGCACTCAGGTATGTTGCTCCGCAGACCGACGTTGCCATTGAGCTCGGCGGAGAGGATGCCAAGATCATTTACTTCAAAGGCGGTCTTGAAGAGAGAATGAACGGCGTTTGTGCCGGAGGCACCGGTTCGTTTATCGATCAAATGGCGGCGCTTCTGCAGACCGATGCGGAGGGACTTAACCGCGAGGCTGAAAACTATAAGGAGATCTATCCGATAGCGGCGCGTTGCGGCGTATTTGCAAAGACCGATATCCAGCCGCTTATAAACGAAGGTGCGACAAAAGCAGACCTTGCGGCTTCGATCTTTCAGGCTGTAGTAAATCAGACGATCTCGGGTCTTGCGTGCGGAAAACCGATTCGAGGATGTGTGGCATTTCTCGGCGGACCTTTGCACTTCCTCCCCGAACTCAAAAAGGCATTTATCAGAACTCTTAAGCTTACACCCGAAACAACTGTCGATCCCCAAAATTCACATCTGTTTGCGGCGATGGGAGCGGCACTCAATGCCGATACCGATAAAAAAGTCGGCATTGACAGCATAGTGGAAAAGCTTGAGGAAGGAGTCAAGGTTTCTTTTGAAATGCCCCGTCTTGAACCCTTGTTTGCCGACAAAGAGGAGTATGAGAGCTTTATCAAAAGACACAACGATTCAATTCTTCCGAAGGGCGACATTGCGACCTACAGCGGCGACTGCTTCCTCGGAATAGATGCAGGCTCAACGACTACAAAGCTTGCTTTGATAGGAAAGAGCGGAGAATTGCTCTTCTCCTACTACGCAAACAACCGGGGAAATCCCATCAAGACTGCGCAGGCGGCAATATCAGAGCTTAAAGAACGCTTGCCGGACAGCGCACGCATAGTTCGCTCCTGCTCCACCGGATACGGAGAGGCTTTGTTTAAGTCTGCATTTGCTATTGACGAGGGCGAGGTCGAAACCATAGCACATTGCACCGCCGCCGAGTTTTTCGATGAGGATGTCGATTGCGTTCTTGATATCGGCGGTCAGGATATGAAGTGCATCAAGCTGAAGAACGGAACGGTCGATACCATTCTGCTTAATGAGGCGTGTTCCTCGGGATGCGGTTCTTTCATTGAGAATTTTGCAAATTCGCTCGGCTACACGGCAGAAGCTTTTGCGCAGAAGGCGTTGTTCGCAAAGCATCCGGTGGATCTCGGTACTCGCTGTACCGTCTTCATGAACTCCAACGTAAAGCAGGCTCAAAAGGAAGGCGCGAGCGTGGCGGATATTTCGGCAGGTCTTGCGTATTCGGTCATTAAGAACGCTCTGTTCAAGGTCATAAAGCTTGCCAATGCAGGCGATCTCGGCACCCACATCGTCGTGCAGGGAGGTACCTTCCACAATAAAGCCGTGCTCAGGGCTTTTGAGAAAATATCGGGTGTTGAAGCGGTTTGCCCTGATATTTCGGGACTTATGGGTGCATTCGGAGCGGCTCTTATCGCCAAAAAGCACTACGACGGAGCACCTACCTCTATGCTCTCTTTGGACGAGATAATATCGTTTGAATATACATCCTCAAGCGTTCGTTGCGGCGGTTGCGCAAATAACTGTATGCTGACAGTCAACAAATTCCCCGGAGGACGGCGCCACATCAGCGGAAATCGTTGCGAGAAGGGTGCGGGAGAGACTCTCGGCAATCAAAAGGGCTCAAACCTTTTTGAATACAAGCGAGATCGCATATTCGGATACGAGCCTCTCGAACCCGATAAAGCTCCGAGAGGAGAGATCGGTATTCCGAGAGTGCTGAATATGTATGAAAACTATCCTTTCTGGGCAACCTTTTTTAAGTCTCTCGGCTTCCGAGTCGTGCTTTCCCCCTTCTCAACGAGAAAAATTTACGAGCTCGGCATGGATTCTATCCCATCCGAATCGGAATGTTATCCCGCAAAGCTGGCGCACGGTCACGTTCAATGGCTCACGGAGCAGGGACTTAAAACTATCTTCCATCCCTGTGTATTTTATGAAAAGCAGGAAACGCCTGACGCGCAAAATCATTTCAACTGCCCAATCGTCGTGTCGTATGCGGAAAATCTGAAAAACAATCTCGAGTCGGTGTCAAACGGCGATGTGCGATATATCAGACCCTTTATTGCGTTTACAGATGAAAAGACCATCTGTGCACGAATGACCGATCTTTGCAGACAAGAATGGAATATTCCCGCAGATCAGGTACGCAGGGCGGTCTCTCGCGCGTGGGCGGAACAATGCAAAGCCAAGGAAGATGTTCGCGCAGAAGGCAGGCGTGTCCTTTCTGAAATGGAAAAGGAACACGGTTGCGGTATCGTTCTTGCAGGCAGACCATATCATATTGACCCCGAGATCAACCACGGTATTCCCGAGCTGATCTCCTCCTACGGATTGACCGTATTTACCGAGGACAGCCTGCCTGTTGATTTCGACCCTCATCGACCTCTGCGTGTAGTTGACCAGTGGGTATATCATTCGAGACTCTACACGGCGGCTGAATTCGTAAGGACACGCGACGACCTTGAATTGATACAGCTCAACTCCTTCGGCTGCGGTCTGGATGCCGTTACTACCGACCAGGTAAGCAGTATACTTGAGAACAGCAATAAGCTGTATACTTTGCTTAAAATAGACGAGGTAAACAATCTCGGAGCCGTTCGTATACGTATACGCAGCTTGCTTGCGGCGATGAAGGAGCGCAAGGAAAAAAAGGTCACTGCAAAGCCACGGGAGCTTACATATCATCCGGCAAAGTTTACGTCGCAAATGCGCAACGAGGGATATACCATTCTCGCACCTCAGATGAGTCCCATACATTTTGATTTTTTAGAGCCTGTTTTCAGAAAACACGGTTATAATATAGTGATACTGAAAAACGATAACCGTTCTGCCATCGACACCGGACTCAAATACGTCAACAACGACGCTTGCTTTCCGTCCATAACGGTCGTTGGACAGATCATGTCGGCGGTGCTTTCGGGAGAATACGACACGAACAGGCTTGCCATCATCATGACCCAGACGGGCGGCTGCTGCAGAGCAAGCAACTATGTCGGATTCATTCGAAGAGCGCTTGAAAAAGAGGGGCTTTCTCATATTCCCGTAATTTCGCTCAATGCGAACGGAATGGAAAAGAATGAAGGCTTCAAGCTCTCACTCGGTTTCCTCATGGATGCTGCACGTGCGATAGTTTACGGCGACCTCTTGATGAAGTGTCTGTACCGCGTTCGTCCGTACGAGACCCTGCCCGGATCTGCCAACGCATTGCACGCAAAATGGCGCGATATCTGCATAGATTCTTTGGTAAATCCCAAGAGCGGATTTAAGTTCAAAGACGTGTGCAACGGTATCGTTGAGAACTTCGACACATTGGCAATAGATGAAACGCTTGTAAAGCCTCGCGTCGGAATAGTCGGCGAGATACTCGTAAAATACATGCCGCTTGCAAATAACCACCTCGTTGACTTGCTTGAAAAAGAGGGAGCGGAAGCGGTTGTTCCCGATCTTTTGGACTTTATGTCGTACAGCGTATTTAACGGAGATTACAAGCACAGATTTCTCGGAAAGAGTTGGATGACTGCCGCAATTGCAAAGCTGGGCGTATCGGCAATAGAAATACTCAGAAAGCCGGCAACAGAGGCATTGAATAAGAGCCGAAGATTTTCCGCTTCTGTCCCGATCGAGGAGATCGCAGAGCTTGCAAAGCCCTTTCTTTCTCTGGGCAATCAATACGGTGAGGGTTGGTTTCTTACGGGAGAAATGGTTGAACTGCTGACATCGGGAACTCCGAATATCGTATGTATTCAGCCTTTTGCCTGCCTGCCCAACCACGTTGTGGGAAAGGGTGTGATCAAGGCATTGAAGACAGCATATCCCTTTGCAAATATCGCGGCGGTCGACTACGATCCCGGTGCGAGCGAGGTAAATCAGCTCAACAGAATAAAGCTGATGCTCTCAACTGCGAAAGACAAATGCAAGACCGAGGATCCCGATGCGGCTCTGAAAGAAAGGTCTGCAAACCGGGAAACCGTTTCGGTTTGATCCTTATTCAAAATGCAAAGGCTTGATCTTGCTCAGATTGGCTTGATCTGTCGAAGAACAGAAAACATGGTCAGATAAAGAGCGTTTTGATGATTTAAAGATCGTCAAAACGCTTTTTTAAGGTGGAAATTTGACATATTATTACCAAAAATTCTTGAAATTAGTTGACAAATACCGTAAAATGAAGTATAATTAAGCATATACAAGTGTTATCATACCAAAATGAAATGGAGTGGCTATGGATAATTACGAAAACAATGACAAAGATATCAACGCCGGCAAAACAAAGCCGAAGAACATCAAAAAAATCCTTATTATTTGTGCAATAATAGTCGTAGCAATAACAGTTGTCGCAACTGTATCGGTAAGTGCAGCGAAAAACTATCTCTTTTTTCCCAACACGTATGAGGCTCTTACAAATGCGCTTGAGCCGAAGCTTGACCTCGGAACAAAATTTGACGTGAAAGACCTTCTCGACGGCGGAAAACTTGAGTTTACATCCTCTGATATTGAAGATGCAAATTTCGGTTTTGATGATCTTTCGATAGCGGTTGCATACAACAAAGACGGAGTTCACGCAAACATTAAGGCGGATAAAGATGAGCTTAATGCCGTCCTTACGAAGAAGGGGCTTGCATTGAATTCAGAAAGGTTCGATGACGGAGATTACTACGGTATTTCTTTCTCCAAGCTTTCCGAGCAGTTGGAAGACTCTTTCATTAATCCCGCGAACAACAGCGACTATGCACTGCCGAAGGATGAGTACAGATCGCTTATTAAAACCGTCGAATCCCTTGAGGATATTGCAGACAATAAGGGTAAATACTCCAAGGATGCGAAGGTGATCCTTGATACGATCAAAAAAGCCTTTAATGAAAGCACACTCTCCGAAAGAGACATTAGCTACGACGGCTTTACCTTAGACGGCAATAAGCGTTCCGCCCGTTGTATCACATATACATTCGATAATGACGACGTAATGGATTTTATTAAATGTCTCTCCGACCGTTTTTCAGATCCCTCGAGTAAGCTTGAGGGCGCTGTGGAACATATGCTTGAAAACGATGTGTTTGCGGATTCCGTAAAGGAGTATATAGGATATAAGGTCTCGGATTGCGACGGCATCGTGAGAATGCTTAACAGCATTTCGAAGATGCTCAAAGCAACTCTCGGAAAATCAAATTGGAAGGCTACCGTTGTTTTCGCTTACGTTAAAGAGGCCTTTTCGGCTGTTCAAGCAGAGTTTGAGTTTGATGACAAGACAATAAGCGCGTTCATAGACTTCGGCGAGGATCCCACGAAGGATAAAAATATAGTTGCGAAGATTTCGATAGAGACTGTCGGTGCGGCCGATCACAAAACAAAGAATTCTAAGGAATATACCGTCAAGTATGGCGTTGAGTCAGTGGAATCCGGAAGTGTTGTAACCGGCTCGTATGAGGCGGCTGAAATAACGACGATGAATAACGTAAGCAGATCTTCGAGCGATTCTTACACAGTGAAGCTCACGTTTGATGCCAATAAAGAAAAGGCAATATTTACTGTCGGCAATAGTTATTCCCTTGAGAACAGTCTGTATCCGGCTGAAAATTCCAATAAGGAAAAAGAAATTTTCAGCGCGACTTTTGGTTTGGAGGATAGATCCTCAAAACTCTCTCTTAAGTTTGAGAGCTTATCTCTCAACGGCAAGAAGATCAATGATATCATCGGAAAGCACACCTTTACGCTGTATAAGAATTCCGGTTCTGTAAAGATGCCGAAATATGAAAATCTTCTTAAGATGAAGTCGAGAGCTTTAGACAATCTTTTTGGAGACCTTTTCGAGCATATCGCAATGATCTTGGATAATGGAGACAGAGAGGATGAGATCTTCATTCCGGGAACCTACGTTACGCATATCAACGGCTATGATACAGTCACAATTAAGTTTGGGTATGACGGCAAGTACACAAAAACCTCGTTTATAAACGACGTTACAACTTATGAGCGCGGTGTGTGTACGGTGAATTATTATACAAAAATGATAACCTTTGACCACGAAGGCGGCTCATATAGGGCATTTTTCAGATACACGTCAAAGCGCGGTGAGTTGAGGCTAAACGGTCAGACCTACAAAAAGGTAGATTGACGCTTTATGCGTTTGATATCAAATCATTATTTTGACAGCTATTACTAAAATAAACAGTTACAGTTTATAATCAGTTATATCAAAGGATCAACTGCAACGAAGAACAGATTTTAACCAAACAAAGATCTCGCTCAAATGTTAAATGGCGGTGTGATTATGGATGTGATATCACAGAACCATAATTAAATTTTCTTTAATAAATATTATTGATGCTGCAAAAAACCGACGTCATTTCTGCGACGTCGGTTTTTCCTTACAATATTTTGTTGAAGACTGCTTAGTTGTCGAGGTTCTTTGTGTCGATCTGTTCCTTTGCAAATGTCAGGAAGTCAGCCACCGACATAGTACCGATATCGCCGCTCTTGCGAGAGCGGACTGCAACAGTACCCTCACTCATCTCCTTTTCACCGAGAACGAGCATGTAGGGTATCTTTTCAAGCTGTGCGGCGCGGATCTTGTATCCGATCTTCTCGTTGCGTGCGTCAACTGTTACTCGCATACCGAGTGCAGTTGCCTTGTTTGAGATATCGTTTGCATAGTCAGCTTGCTCATCACCGATCGGGAGGATCCTGATCTGCTCGGGAGCCATCCACATGGGAAGTGCGCCTGCGTACTTTTCAAGCAGAAGCGCGAGCGTGCGCTCATAGCATCCCAAAGAGGTGCGATGAATGATGTACGGCGTAACACGTGCATCGTTGGAATCGGTGTATTCCATGCCGAATTTTTTAGCGAGGAGCATATCGATCTGGATGGTAACGAGGGTATCCTCCTTGCCGTGAACGTTTTTCATCTGGATGTCGAGCTTAGGACCGTAAAATGCCGCCTCGTCTATTCCGATGGTGTAGTTGCCCTTGCCGAGGCAGTCGTCAAGAAGCTTGCCCATGATAGACTGAGCCTCTTCCCATTGCTCGGGTGTACCCTCGTATTTGTCTGTACGTGCGGGATCCCACTGAGAGAAGCGGAAGTAGCAGTCTTCCCAAAGACCAACCGAAGACAGGCAGTATTTTGCAAGCTCAAGACAGCCTTTGAACTCATCTGCAAGCTGATCGGGACGGAGAACAAGGTGTCCCTCGGAGATCGTGAACTGGCGCACGCGGATAAGTCCGTGCATCTCTCCGCTGTCCTCGTTTCTGAAGAGTGTCGAGGTCTCACCGAGTCTCATGGGGAGCTCTCTGTAGGAGCGCTTTTTGTTGAGGTAGACCTGATATTGGAAGGGGCAGGTCATGGGGCGAAGTGCGAAACATTCCTTTGTCTCGTCGTAAGGATCGCCCAGAATGAACATGCCGTCAAGATAATGATCCCAGTGTCCCGAAATTCTGTAGAGGTCGCGCTTAGCCATAAGGGGAGTTTTAGTAAGAAGATATCCGCGGCGTTGCTCCTCGTCCTCAACCCATCTCTGGAGGATCTGTATCGTGCGTGCGCCCTTGGGGAGCAGAATGGGAAGTCCCTGACCGATGGAATCAACGGTGGTAAAGTACTCGAGATCGCGTCCTATCTTATTGTGGTCGCGCTTCTTTGCCTCTTCGATAGCGTCAAGGTGTGCTTTGAGCTCATCTTTCGTCGGGAATGCCGTACCGTAAACGCGCTGAAGCATCTTGTTCTTCTGATCTCCCTTCCAATAAGCGCCCGTGCACTGTGTAAGCTTGACCGCCTTTATTGCGGCTGTGGAGAAGATGTGAGGTCCTGCGCAAAGATCGACAAATTCACCCTGACGGTAGAAGCTGATGACGGCGTCATCGGGAAGCTCCTCGATAAGCTGTACCTTGTATGGCTCGTTTCTTTCGGTCATAAGAGCTATAGCCTCGTCGCGCGGAAGCTCGAATCGTTCGAGCTTGATATTCTCGCGTACTATTTTCTTCATCTCATCCTCAAGAGCTTTGAGAATGTCCGGAGTGAAGGGAATATCGCTGTCGAAGTCGTAATAAAATCCGCCGTCTATCGCGGGACCTATGGTCAGCTTTGTTTCGGGGTACAGACGCTTTACTGCCTGTGCAAGCACGTGAGCTGCGGTGTGACGGAATACCTTCTTACCATCTTCGTCTTCAAAGGTGAACAGACGAACATCGCAGTCGTCGGTTATCACGAAGGTCATTTCCCGTACAGTTCCATTAACTGCTGCCGCAAGTGTTGCTTTAGATGCAAGCCCAAGTTCGCTTGCCGCTTCGTACACGCTGAGCGGTGCATCCTTTTCAAGCACCTGCTCTCCAAATCTTATTTTCATTGTTCATTCCTCCTTAGAGTAAATTTTGTTTATAGTCAATTGTAAAACTGCGTTTTCCAATTGAGACCCGCGCGGCGGGGATACGCGCGCTTATCGCCGCCTGCCAAAATCGCGGATTTTGGCGGCTCCCCTCGGCGCGCGGACTCGCTTT
>CAYQEY010000066.1:0-11500 GCA_964416635.1 uncultured Lachnospiraceae bacterium
GCTTTGCTCGTCTTAGCGGTGTTTTTTCGGCGGCAAAGCCACCGAAAAAACGGATCTAATTTGAAATCGCTGATTTTTACAATCTGCTAAATATAAGTATTCATTTTATTATACCGCATTTGAGCAGAAAATTCAAGAGCTTTACTCAAATCCCTGAGTTCACAATTGTAAATTTTTATGTGTAAACGAAAAAACCGTCATACTGTGCCGTATTCCGAAGAGATACTCGCACCGTATGACGGTAAAGGCTTATTCAGTTGTTTTGCCGAGAGCCGAAAATCCGTAAATAAGCTACTACTCGTATTTTATGATCAGTATGGAAGATTTGTAATCCCAGTCGTCATTCTTTTGCAGAGAATTCCACTCCTCACTGCTTCCCTCAAACCTCAAAATCAGTATATTGCAGTATCCTATCGCGTAGGTCCGTATTTCCTCCAAATCGGCGTGCAAAGTAAGCTCGCCCAGCTTTTCACAGCTAAAAAATGCACCGACATCTATTATCTTTACACTCTTCGGGCAGACAAAAGTCTTGATGGATTTATCGCACACAGCGTGAAGCACCGTCTTATCAGAGTTATACAAAGCTCCGCCGTCAAGCACGAAATTGATATTCTCCTCGTTCAGAGAAAGCTCCCCCTTAAAATCCATCAAACCTGATATATAGAAGAAATCTCCCGTAGCCGTGTTGAGAATCCGGTCGTCAGCACCGTCGCGATATCCGTAGCCTGCGTTCATAGTTCCGACAAGCGCCGCTGATCTACCTATTTTTAGATGCCTGAGTGCACCCGGTGTACCGTTGCCGAAGCTGAAATTGGCAAGCTCGACTGTCGCATCGGGAACGGAATACGAGGTCGCTCCGTTTCCTATCGGGTATTGCACAAGAGTATACAGAGTTTTAGTAAACAGGACACCGTCGAGCGATGCATACCGAGGGTTATCGGTCGCAACCGTTATGCTCTCGAGTTTATCAAGCATTAACGCTTTGTCCCAGATAAATATAACGCTTTTCGGTATGGAAACGTATTTTACCGAAGCACCTCGTTCTTCAATCTTACCCGTGACCAATCGTTTTCCGTCAATGTCTCCTATAGATATGACATCGTACTTTACGCCGTTATATATAACCGCTTCGGGTATAGACAGGTCGGTCGTGTTATCAGCTCCCACAAGCTGAACGGCGTTATAACCTACGACAGCGTACACATAGCCATCAACTGTAAAGCCGTCCCGAAGCATTACGATACCATCAAATAAAGCACTGACTTTCGAGCGCTCGGGCAATTCGTATTGGCGATCCGTACCCTCATCTGTCGGAAGAAAAGGAGTGTGCGTGTCAGAAAAGGTCTCCTGCACCGAGGATACCCACGGTCCGTCGGTAAGCGATACTTCGTCCATATCATTCACGCAGAAATAGTTATAGGATATTCCCCACATCCAATCCGGCGTATCGTCCCACGTAAGGTCTACCCAGTACCACTCTCCGTCGTCCATCATCACCATATTCCACGCGTGGTCGGAGTCATCCGTAACACCCGTAACGTATATGTTTTCCACGCCGCAATAATTCAGCAAAAGCTGAAATGTCTTTGCATAGCTTTCGCAGACTCCGCTCTTTTTTTCAAAAGCGCCCAAAATATTATGTGCCCAGACGGCGTCCTCGGGAGTCTTTCCGTCCGTCTCATAAGCATAATCGATATCGGTGATCACGGCGTCGTGCAACGCAAGCGCTATACGGTATGGAGAGCTCTCCCCGCTGACCTTTGAAGCATACTGCTCAACACACTCGGCAATAAGCTCGTTGAAGCGTGCACGGCCTTCCCCATTTGCGTATTCCGCATCGGTAAGAAGCGTCAAATGTGTATCACCGTAGCTTATCGCCGGCGATATCCAATAATATATAGGATGGTCGTTTTTAAAAAAGCTCCACACCGCTACGGCGTCATCTTTAGTCATCTCCTCCTCGGAAAAGTCAAAGCGTTGTACGACATATTTTCCGCTCGTTTCCTCAACGTCAAGCGTGCTGTCAAAATGGAATTTTTCCGCCGCCTCCGCAATATTTTTGTACATATTCTGCATTGCTTCTCCGTTTTCAAAATCGGCGAGCGAGTGATATCCATAATCGTCTGAAAATCTTGCGATAACAGCGTTTTCTACAAAAGCGGTTTCGCCATTATCGGGGGCGTCTGTTGAACTGTCATTCATTTGTTCACCGATATCAGCGTCTAAATTCGTATCTTCATGAGAGGGATCCTTATCAGTCGACCGAGTATTTGCACGCAACAAAGCACAAGAGCTCGTCAGGACAGCGCAGACGATTATCAAGGCAAAAAATGCAAGTATCTTCAAAAATTTATTTTTCATTCCGCACGCTCCTTCCAAATTGATACATCCCACATTATTTTATCACTTTTTTATAATATTGTCAACCGCACTTTTCGCAAATATTGCAAATACAAATTGAAGTATTTTTAAAATATCTCTTGAAAATAAAGAGAAAAAGTAATATAATATTCTAAAATGACAAAAGGACTGTTATATGGCTGAAAACAAAGAAAAGAAGATAAATATTATTTTGCATGAGCCCGAGATCCCTCAAAACACCGGGAACATCGCGCGCACCTGCGCGGCAACGGGCGCGTCATTGCATATAATAAAGCCTATGGGCTTTACTGTTGATGACCGAAAGCTGAAGCGTGCCGGGCTTGATTATTGGGACAAGCTCGACATTACATATTACGAAAATTTCGAGGATTTCTGTCAAAAGCATCCCGAATCTGCGGGCAACACGTTTTTCTTCACCACAAAAGCTCCGAGGAGCTATACCGAGGTTAAACGATATCCCGATAACGTCTTTATAATGTTTGGAAAAGAAACCAAGGGACTGCCCGAGGGTCTGCTTTACGAGAACCGCGATTTTTGCGTACGCATTCCCATGCGTGACACCCTGCGTTCTCTCAATCTCTCAAACTCGGTAGCCATCGCGGTCTACGAGATACTCAGGCAATGGAATTTTGAGGGTCTTCGTGAGGACGGAAAGCTCACGAGCAGAGATTGGTAAGCTTTATTTTAAGGAGGTACTATGAAAAAAGCACTCGTTGCAATGAGCGGCGGAGTTGACAGTTCGGTTGCTTCCCTGCTTTTGAAGCAAAAGGGCTACGACATCACGGGAATAACCATGAGACTTTGGTCGGACAGCGAGTATATTCCGGACAGCCTTGATTGTGCTCCCGACGAAAACGCAGCCGAGGCAAAAAAGACGGCGACGCTTCTCGGATTCCCACACATAACCACGGCACTTGGCGAGTCCTTCAAAAGAGAGGTAATTGCACGCTTTATTGATGACTATAAAAACGGCAGGACTCCCAATCCCTGCGTGGAATGTAATCGCACGTTGAAGTTCGGTGCGCTCTTTGAGATTGCCGAGCGACTGGATATTCCCTATCTTGCCACGGGGCATTACGCAAGAATAGAATTTGAGCCAAACGGCGAATATTCTCTCAGAAAAGCAACAGACGCACAAAAAGATCAATCATATTTTCTCTGGGCAATAAAGCGTGAGCGTCTGCCGTTTATTCTTTTTCCTTTGGGTGATTACACAAAGCCGGAGATACGAAATGTTGCGGCAGAGCACGGCTTTAACAACGCTTCGCGCTCGGACAGTCAGGATATTTGCTTCATATCCGACGGAGATTACGTTTCATTTATTGAAAAGCACTCCGAAAAAGATAAAGGCTTTGTAAGAGGTAATTTTATCGATTACGAAGGAAATATACTCGGCGAGCACGACGGCATCATACATTATACGATAGGTCAGCGAAAGGGGCTGGGCATCGCGCTCGGCAGGCCGATATTTGTCGGAGGGAAAAACTGCTCTGAGAACACCGTACTTCTCTGCTCCGACCGTGAGCTGTACAAAAAGGATCTCACCGCGTCAAGGATCAATCTTTTGGTCAATGATACTCTCGAACGCCCGACACGTGTCGAGGCGAAGATACGTTACCGACACACACCTGCGCCTGCGACCGTGATACGAAGCGATGACGATAAACTCACGCTGGTATTTGATGAACCTCAGCGCGCTATAGCCTCGGGGCAGTCTCTCGTTCTTTACGATGGCGACAGGGTGATAGGCGGCGGAATTATAGAGTAAATCAATTATTTTTAATATAAATTGTATTGAAAGGATAACACTATGACAAGAACAGAACTTTGTTCAAAAAAACACGAGGCTCTCGCCTCATTCGGAAGTATCGGAAAGGTAGAATACTGTGAGCCTTACGGGAACGGTCACATCAACGATACCTTTCTCACCGTGTGTGAAAGCAAAAAAAGATATATTCTTCAGCGCATAAATCATCAGATATTTACAAGGCCCGAAGAAATAATGGAAAACATCTGCGCGGTCACCGATTTTATACGTGCAAGGACCGCAAGATCCGGCGGAGACGTTGAGCGTTGCACGCTGAACGTAGTCAAAACAAGCAACGGAAAAAGCTTTTATTGCGACAGCATAGGCTCGTATTGGCGTCTTTACGACTTCACCGAGCATACGGTAACCAAAGAGAGAGTCAGCAACATTAAGGAATTTTGCGATTGTGCCGAGGCATTCGGAAACTTTCAGAATCAGCTCTCAGAGTTTGACGCTTCCACCCTTCACGAGGCTATAAAGGACTTCCATAACACACCTGTACGCTATCAAAATCTTATGAGGGCAATCGAAAAGGATGCTTTAGGACGAGTTGCCGAGGTAAGAGCAGAGATAGATTTCGTGCTCGCGAGAGAAGAATTTGCCAAAACGCTCGAAAAGGCTCATTCCGAAGGCAGACTCCCCTTGCGCGTTACCCACAACGACACTAAACTCAACAACATCCTGTTTGATGAGATCACAGACGAGCCGGTTTGCGTTATAGACCTTGACACTATAATGCCGGGATATTCGGTAAACGACTTCGGTGACTCAATCCGTTTCGGAGCCAACACCGCCGCTGAGGACGAAACCGATCTCTCAAAGGTATCTCTCGACCTCAAGCTTTATCACGCATACGCCGACGGATTTTTGCGCGGCTGTTCAGGAAAGCTCACAGACACCGAGATAGAGCTTTTGCCGATTGGTGCCATGATGATGACACTTGAATGCGGTATCAGATTCCTGACCGACTATATTGAAGGCGATACATATTTCCGCATCAACCGTCCCTCCCACAATCTCGACCGATGCCGCACGCAGTTCGCTCTCGTTGCCGATATGGAAGCGAAGTTTGAACAGATGAAGATCTCAAAGTAAACATATTCGGGGGCTGTAAAAAGTCCCCTATTTTTTTGCATTAAAAATTTAAAAAAGCTATTGACATTTATCCGTATGCGTGGTATATTTAACAAAACAGCGGAAGCTGTATTAAACAAATAAAGGGCGCAATACAAAGAGTTAGTTGATATGAAAAGTTTTACCGCTAATTGGGATCCGAAAAGCCTTAAGAAAAAGAAGCCTGCTCCTTACAACGAGGAGTTTACCGACGAAGAACTTGAAAAGCTTGAGGAAGAGTTTATAGCCACTTACGTGCGCTCTGAGGTCAAGCCGCTGAGAATGTTGCTTAAGATCTACAAGCGTTATTGGAAGGAACTGCTGGCTGCCCTCTTCTTCTACGTCATTAAGCACAGCCCGGTCATACTGCTTCCGATAGTCACATCGTATATCATAAATTTCGTCGCTTATCCCGGTGAATACAGCTTTACCCTACTTGTGACTTTTGTAGTCTTGATACTTGCATTGTTGATTTTAAATATTCCGATGAATACTCTGTACACGAAATGCTACTGTCAGGTAATGCGAAAAGTTGAAGCGGGTCTGCGAGGAGCCATGGTCCGAAAACTTCAGCAGCTTTCCATCAGCTTTCACAAGGAAATGCAGAGCGGACGTATACAGTCAAAGCTCATGCGAGACGTGGAGACGGTACATACCCTTTCCTCTCAGCTTTTCGTAACAATTCCCGCTCTTCTTTTGAATGCGGGAAGTGCGATGATAATCGTTGTGAGTAAAAACCTTACGGTATTCTCCTTCTTTCTGATCTGTATTCCTACCTCCATATTACTTGCACGATTTTTCAAGGCAAAGATGGAATTCACAAACAAGGATTACCGTGTGAACATGGAAAAAACCTCGGCAAGTCTCATGGATATGGTGGTAATGACCGAGATAACGAGAGCGCACGCGCTTGAGGATAAGGAGATAAAAAAGCTCAGTCTGAATCTTAAGGACGTCGCAAACTCGGGACTCAGAGTTGACGTTACCCAAAGCAAGTTCGGCGCTTGCTCCTGGGCAATCACTCAGATATTCCAACTCGGATGTCTTATATTCTCTTCCGTGCTTGCTTTTAACAGCATTATACAGGTCGGTGATATCTCGCTGTATCAATCCTACTTCTCAAGCATAACCGGTCAGATCTCAAGCTTTCTGTCGCTTTTGCCCATAATAACTAAAGGACTTGATTCGGTATCATCTATAGGCGAGATCCTAAGCGCCACCGATATTGAGGACAATACCGACAAGATAGTGATGCCTGAGCTTAAGGGAGAATACGAATTCAAAAACGTTTCCTTCTCGTATGATGCCAACAGAAAACTGCTTGACGGTCTGTCTATTAAGATCAAGGCGGGAGAAACTATCGCATTTGTAGGTGAGTCGGGATGCGGAAAGACCACGACACTTAATCTCGTGCTAGGCTTCTATCTTGCTACAAGCGGTCAGGTTACGGTTGACGGGAAGGATATCAAAACAGTAGACCTGCACAGCTACCGCTCGCACATTGCCATAGTTCCGCAAAACAGCGTACTCTTTACGGGCACAATTCGCGAAAACATTACTTACGGTGTTGAAAATGTTACCGAGAAGGATATTGCCGAGGCAATAGATGCGGCAAGGCTTACCGATTTTATCAATTCTCTTCCCGACGGTATCAATACTATGCTCACCGAGCACGGAGCAAATCTTTCGGGCGGTCAAAGGCAACGTATTTCTATTGCAAGAGCCATCATAAGAAAGCCGTCGGTTATCATCTTTGATGAGGCTACGAGCGCACTTGACAGCGTATCCGAGCGTGAAATACAACGAGCTATAGATAACCTCACGGCAAATCGAACGACCTTCATCGTTGCACACAGACTCTCAACAATACGAAATGCCGATCGCATAGCCGTGCTCAAAAACGGAAAATGCGAGGAGCTCGGCAGCTACGAGCAGCTTATGGAGAAAAAAGGACTTTTCTATCAAATGCAGACCATGCAATAAAAAGAGGGCACATCAATGCCCGAAAATAACCAAAATTGACGTAAACCAAATAAAAAGAGACGGCACACGCCGTCTCTTTTTTCAGTCAGCATCAGTCAGCGTAAACGCTAACCTGCTTCTTATCCTTTGTTTTCTGCTCAAACTTGACTCTACCGTCGATAAGAGCGAAAAGTGTGTCATCCTTACCGATACCAACGTTGTTACCGGGATGGATAGCCGTTCCTCTCTGTCTTACGATAATGTTACCTGCAAGTACTGCCTGTCCGTCAGCCTTCTTAACGCCGAGGCGCTTTGATTCACTGTCACGACCGTTCTTGGTAGAACCTACACCTTTTTTATGAGCAAAGAACTGCAAACTAAGTCTCAACATAATTAGTTCCTCCGTTTAATGTAATTTTTTGTACGTATAGTACTTTTGAAGCACCCGTTTCAGAATCAGATGTAATCGATATCCTTGACCTCTACGTCAAGATAATCGTAATACTCCTCGCGAAGATCATTAAGCTGATAGAAATACGAAAGGAAAATTCCCGAAACCGCATATCTCTTGCGTTCATCCTCCTCAAACTCCGGAAGCGCTGCCTTTGAACGCACCATTATGTGAGTAGCTCCGTCATCCACCGTGTATTCCACATTCGATGCGTATGCAACCTCTATGGTGTTGATCACAAGCATTGTCATTGCCGAAAGTGCCGCACAAAGAACGTCATCTCCCGCATCTGCGTACCCGGTGTGACCATGCTCCTCAAAGCCGTAATAAACTCCGCCGCTTCTGAAAAAAACGATCTTAGTCATTTAATCAGCCCTGGATGGAAAGGATCTGAACCTTTGTATAAGGCTGTCTGTGTCCGATCTTCTTCTTCTCGTTCTTCTTGGACTTGTACTTCATTACATAGATCTTTTTGCCCTTGCCGTTGGCAATGACCTTGCCACTGACAACTGCGCCTTCAACGACAGGTGTTCCTACCTTGAAGTCTTCTCCTATGGATACTGCCTTGACACCGAACTCTACAGTGTCTCCCTCGTTAACATTGAGCTTCTCAACGTAAATTACGTCGCCCTCGTTAACCTTGTACTGCTTTCCGCCTGTTTCAATGATTGCGTACACGAAAAGCACCTCTCTTTCTTTTTAGTCTCGCTAAGACGGGCGGCGACAAGCGCACTTACAAAGCCCGCCAATTATGCGGCATTATATTATACCATAACACCGTTTAATTTGTCAAGTATTTTTTAACAAATTTTTCGTATTTTTTTGTTTATTTTAACATATAGCTCTCTGCTATTATGTCAAAAAGCTTTTGTTTGGTCTCGTCATCGGCAAAAGCCGCTTTTACCGAATTTTCAAGAAGCATCCTTTCTTCATCGTCTCCGAAACCAAAGCTCTTGCATATGAGCTCAAGCTCCTTTTCCGAGGTGGTGTCAGACACGCTTCGATTATCGCTGTTGACCGTTACACATATTCCCAGATCAATAAACAGCTTTATGGGATATTGTGATATATCCGGGAATATCGCAGTCTGCAGGTTACTCGTCGGGCATAGCTCAAGCGGTACGTGGATCTCGGAAAGTGATCTCATTACGTCCGCACTCTCATAGGCTCTTACTCCGTGACCTATGCGGCAGGCTCCCATCTCTATTGCCGCGAGCACGCTTTCCGCCGAATCTGCCTCACCCGCGTGTATCGTAAACGGTATTCCCTTATCCGATGCGATCTCGAAAAGCGGTGCAAAGCTTTCGGTTGGGTATCTCGCCTCGTTTCCCGCAAGATCAAGTGCAAGAACACCTTTGCCGAGATATTCGCCCGCCACGCACACTGTTTCTCGGTTCAACTCTCCGTTGTCGTCACCTCTCATGCAACAAAGAATAAGTCCGCCGCAAAGCCCCGAGCGCCCAAATCCGCGCATCGCCGCCAATACCGCTTCTTTCTGCGAAAGACCTCTTCCAAGATGAAGCTGAGGCGCAAAGCGTATTTCCGCGTAAATA
Organism: uncultured Lachnospiraceae bacterium; assembly: GCA_964416635.1. Taxonomy (GTDB): domain Bacteria; phylum Bacillota; class Clostridia; order Oscillospirales; family CAG-272; genus HGM12713. The sequence goes on from CAYQEY010000066.1 coordinate 9,269, forward strand.
CAATTTTCTTTTACGAGCTCCGAACAGAGCGTATACATTCCCTGCTCGATTCCGTTTGCGCTCTGCAAAAGAGACAGCGGAAAGGTAAACTTTGATAGATATTCTTCGAGGCAAGTACAACCGCGGCTGACCCTGAGCATTGATCCGAGTTCCTCGTCGCTTTCGGGAAGCTTTACGCCCTCAAGTGCCGCAAGGGCACGCACATTGGCTACCGAAAGAGATCCGTCAAAATGCAGATGCAGGTCTATCGATATCTTCTTTCTCATAATTTCACCCTGTATTATCTGAATTCGGTAAGATCTTCCTTAAATATTTCGGTTCTCATAATGCTGTAATACTCTTTCACGGGGTCTGACGAAAGTATTCCGAGATATTTGCGAAGTCCGGTGACTATAAGCTCGGGATTTAAATATTCGGAAGATGATGCTCTTACTACGGTCTTTATGTCAATACTGTAGGTATCTGCATTGTATACGGCTCTCACAGAGTTCATAAGCGGAATTATATCGACATCCTTCTCGCCCGATTTGCTTCGCTTAGTGAGAATGAGCGGAGATGTCGTCAGTATTTTTTGTGCCTTTTCTGCCATCTCTTCATCGGCGCCGCTTGTGTGTATGTTTATGTCGTAAGACGCCCATGCAATGTCACAGAAATCGTTTTCCGGCAAATACGCCTCGGTTATATGAAATTCGTCTGTCATCTCGGCGTTCAATCTTTCCTTTATCTCCTCGCAGGACATATCTCGGTCAAGTCTTATGTCGAGGTATTCGCAAACGCTCTCGGTTCCTACGCTGAGCGGAGTTGAGAACACGAGCTTTATATGCGGATTGAAGCCCTTAGTGTACCAAACCGGCAGGCAAGCGCGGTTGATTATACGGTTGAAGGTAGCTTGAAGGTCGAGATGTGAGATATACTGAAGAGTTCCGACCTTGCAGAATTTGAGCCTGACGGTCTTCGGCGGCACAAGCTCGGGCAGAGCCTTAAGGCGCTTTTTTTCCGTCAATTTTCCGTTTGTTTTGCTTTCGGGCAGCATGTCCTCTCACCTCCAAGTCTGTTTGCTCCGCAACCGCTGCACTTCTCGCGGCAGTTGGGTGTGGTATTTTCGGCATAAGCCCTGTCGCGCTCACGGCGCAAAAATTCCTTGGTAACGCCGCAATCGATAATATCCCAAGGAAGCACCTCATCAAGCCCGACAGCGCGGTTTGCGTAAAATGCAGGATCGACACCGGTTCTCTCAAGCACGGACATCCACCTGTCGTAATCGAAATACTCGTCCCATGCGTCAAACTTAAATCCCTCGCGGCAAGCAAGCTCAAGTGCATCGGAAAGCCTTCTGTCGCCTCTTGCAAGCACCGCCTCTATACGGCTGACCTTTGCGTCATGGTGTGTATATTTGACCCTTCTGTCGGTGATCTTTGAACCGAGATATTCCTGCTTATCGGCCAGCATCTCCGGCGTATCCTGTGCTTCCCACTGAAAAGGAGTAAAAGGCTTGGGTATAAAGCAGGAAACACTGATGGTAACCTGTGGTTTGAGTGCCTTGTTGCGGTCGGGACACTTATAGTACGCATCGACAACGTGCGATGCAAGAGCTGCGATACCTTCAAGATCTTCGTAAGTCTCGGTGGGAAGTCCCTGCATAAAATAGAGCTTTACCTTATTCTTTCCCGCCGCAAACGCGACTGTAACTGCACGCATAAGATCCTCTTCAAAGACGTTTTTGTTGATAACGTCACGAAGCCTTTGGGTACCTGCCTCGGGAGCAAAGGTCAGCGAAGACGAGCGCACGGTGGCTATCTTATCCATCAGCTCCTTAGTAAAGCTGTCGACCCTGAGCGAAGGCAATGAAAGGCTAACCATATTGTCATCGGTCCATTCAAGTAAAAGATCGGTAAGAGCCTCAAGCTCTGTGTAGTCGCTTATGGAAAGAGAGGTAAGCGATATCTCATCATATCCCGTAGATTCAAACAAACAGCGTGCCTGTTCGTTGAGTACCTCCGGAGATTTTTCCCTGACCGGTCTGTAGATTATACCCGCCTGACAGAATCGGCAACCGCGGATACAGCCTCTGAACACCTCGAGCATGATTCTGTCGTGGACAGTCTCTATATACGGCATTACGACCTTATCGGGGAAATACGACTTATCCATATCGGTCATTATCCTCTTTTTGACCTTTGTAGGGATATCGTCGTATTTTGGTGTATACGCCTTGACGGTACCGTCCTCGTT
>CAYQEY010000067.1:0-11461 GCA_964416635.1 uncultured Lachnospiraceae bacterium
CTGCATAAAGCCTTCGATAACGCTTATCTCAATCTCCTTGTCAAGCGGGATGGCGATGCCGCCTACCGAAAGAACGGCAATGTAGGATGCCACCCAGTTTGGCGAGGTTTCACCGATTATAGCAATACGCTTGCCTGCATAGCCTCTCTTTGTGAGAGCGGCGGCAAGGCTCTTGGATCTCTGAACGAACTCGTTATAGGTCATATCATGAAGCTGGCGACTCTTATCAAAATAGGAGAAAAGAACCTTGTCGTTGTGTTTGGACAGAACCCTGCAAAAATCCTTAACGTCCAAAACTCTTTCGTAAATGCGTATATCCTTAGGTTTATTGATTATCTTAACGGATTTCCTATTATTCATTTTTATAAATTCCTTTCACAAAAAAATTAAAGTGTGTTTTCCGCTTGCTTAAGCTTCTTGCATATAAAATCGAGCGTGTCGTAAAAAGACGTGAGCTGTTGCGGCGATATATCCTTGCTGACGAAGGAATGTATCTCGGATATGATTTCATTCATATGCTTAGCAGTATCTTTTCCAAGTGGGGTGAGTTTCAAACGTTTTCGGTAGTTAATATTTTCGCTGTCTGGCTCTGTCATATATCCCTTTGAACAGAGATCGTTGACTATTCGCGACACCTGCGCTTTATCAATATCGCAAAGTTTCGCAAGTCGAGTCCGCGTCAGACCTTCGGGCGCGTCGTTGAGTTGTCGCAGGCACATGGTGTGTGCGCTTGTAAGACCATATGCCGCCATATATCTGTTTTTCAGCTTTTGTATGCTTTTGAGGGCACAGCAGGTCATTGTGTAAAATTTGTCAAAGCCGGTATCTTCCAAATTCATGCCTCCTTTCACAAGAAACTCCATTGTATATTGCTGTTATATGATAGCACAAAAATGTTGAGTTGTCAACAACTTTTTGATATTTTTTCGAAAAAGCTATTTACAAATCGAAAAAAAGCGTGTATAATAATATAATGAACGGTCGGGTCAGTGACCGTTTTCGGTCTGTGAAGAGGAGAAAACCGCAGAGTGAAATCAGAGATTTGCCGCCTTGGGCTGTGAGCGGTGATATGAGCTTTTCGGTGTGTGCGCCTTGGAGACTTCGGAGCGAACCGCTTCTGCGGTGTAGCTTCGGCGTAGCTCTGCGTTAAAGAGACGCGAGGGGCGCTTGCGCCCGAAGCAGAGTGGAACCGCGTTCATACGCCTCTGTGCCGTCGGCACGGGGGTATTTTTGTTTTTTGGGGAGGTAATTATGGACTCTGTTAAAAGCGATAAAATAAAAAAACTTGCAAAAAAATCGACGGATACGGCAAAATCGGCTGTCAAGACCGTAAAGAACGCGAAAAACGGTGCGGAAAGCTTGATAGCGGCGGTCAAAGAGGACGTTGCGGCGGTCAGAGACAGAGACCCTGCGGCAAAGAGTGATATGGAAGTATTGCTTCTTTACTCGGGCGTTCATGCTCTTATAGCCCATAGAATAGCACACAACTTATACAAAAAGGAGCATTTTTTCTCGGCGCGCGCCGTCAGCCAATTTGCCAAGATGCTTACGGGAATAGAGATACACCCCGGGGCAAAGATCGGAAAGGGCTTTGTTATAGACCACGGCTCGGGGGTTGTGATAGGAGAGACTGCCGAGATCGGCGACAACTGCACGATATATCAGGGCGTGACGCTCGGCGGTACGGGTAAGGACGTCGGAAAGCGGCATCCAACGCTCGGGAATAATGTGATGGTCGGCGCGGGAGCTAAGGTGTTGGGGCCTTTTTATATAGGAGACAATACAAAAATAGCGGCAAACGCGGTGGTTCTTAAGGAAATACCCGACAACTGTACGGCGGTCGGTATTCCCGCGAAGATAGTACGCAGGGAGGGAGTTAAGGTAGAGAGCGATCTTGACCAGATCCACATCCCCGACCCCGTGGCACAAGAGCTTCGCCGGCTTGAAGAAAAGATAAACGCGCTTGAAGCGGAGCTTGAAAAAAAGAAAGAAAGAAATAAGAAATAAAGAGGAAGAGATATGCTTATTTATAATTCGCTTACGAGAAAAAGAGAAGAATTTGTACCCAACGTTCCGGGCAAGGTCAGTATGTACACCTGCGGACCTACGGTATATCACTATGCTCACATAGGTAATCTGCGCAGCTACATTATGGAGGACGTGCTCGAGAAGTATCTTCGGTACACGGGTCTTGACGTTACCCGCGTAATGAACATCACCGACGTAGGACATCTTTCGAGCGATGCCGATACCGGAGAGGATAAGATGCTCAAGGGGGCTCGCCGTGAAAACAAGACGGTTCTTCAGATAGCGAAGTTCTACACCGATGCTTTCTTTGAGGACTGCAAGAAGCTCAACATTAAGGTCCCCGAGGTCGTAGCCCCCGCAACTACCTGCATCGACGAGTTTATAAGGACCATTGAGGGACTTATTGAGAAAGGCTATGCTTACGAGGCGGGCGGAAATATTTATTTTGACACTTCAAAGCTTTCACAGTACTACGTGTTCAACGATTTCAAGGAAGAAGACCTTGAAGTCGGCGTGAGAGAGGGCGTTGAGGAAGATACCAACAAGAAAAACAAGGCGGACTTCGTGTTGTGGTTTACAAAGTCCAAATTTGACGATCAGGAACTGAAATGGGACAGCCCATGGGGCGTCGGTTATCCCGGTTGGCATATTGAGTGCTCCTGCATCAGTATGAAATATCTCGGAGAATATCTTGATATCCATTGCGGCGGAATAGATAACGCATTCCCCCACCACACTAATGAAATTGCACAGAGCGAGGCGTTTGTAGGACATAAGTGGTGCAACTATTGGTTCCACGTTCACCACCTGAATACTAGCTCGGGCAAGATGAGCAAGTCGAGCGGAGAATTTCTGACCGTGTCATTGCTTGAATCAAAGGGCTATGACCCGCTCGTTTACCGCTTCTTCTGCTTGCAGTCGCATTACCGCAAGTCGCTCGTTTTCTCGTATGAAAACCTCGATAACGCCGCTATTGCTTACAACAAGCTCGTTGCCAGGATCGCGGCGCTTTACAAGGAGGAGCGGGGGGAGATAGACGAAAACGCGCTATCTGAACTTAAAGCGAGATTTACGGCGGCTATGGACAACGATCTTAATACCTCGCTCGCCGTTACCGCGCTCTATGACGTTCTCAAGTTCAAGGCAAACGCGGCAACCAAGCTCGCGGCTCTTGCAGATTTCGACAGAGTTCTTTGCGTAGGTCTTGCCGAGGCTGCACAGAGGGTACTTGACGAAGAGAAAAAAGCCGCCGAGGAAGCGGCGGCGCGTATCGCAAACGACCCGTTTGCGGCATACGTCGAAAGTATGATAGCCGAAAGAGCGGCAGCTAAAAAGGCAAAGGATTTCGCACGAGCAGACGCTATCCGCGCCGAACTACTCGAAAAAGGCGTTACACTTACCGATACCTCGCAGGGTACCAAGTGGGTCAAAAACTGAAAATTCGTATTTATTCAGGCTCAAATTCATACACATTGTTTTTCTGAGAAAGCTTTCCCGGACAGCTCATCGCTGCCGAGAAAGCTTTTTATTTATAAATATAAAATCAGCATCGGCATAAAATTGCCCTCTCAAACATCAATATTTTGCCATTTACCCGAGCGCCAACGGAATATGTATATTATTGACTTAATGGTTTCATCTGCGGCAAAGGCGATCCAGAGACCCAAAAGTCCCATATTGAATACCACGCACAGCAGATACGACAGCGCCACGCTTCCGAGCCAGCAGGAGAGTGTAGACGTAAGAAATGTCGTCCTGACGTCCCCGTTGGCGCTGAGAGCACCCTCCGAGACGTTATTGACAGCTCTAGGCACCTGAACGAAAATATCGGCTGCAAATATTATACTTGCTGTGTTTATTATATCTGTATTTGATGTGAACAATCTCATCAGAGGACGATGGAATATAAGCACGAGAAGGGATAACACCAGATTACAAAGTACGGCGATGGCGCGATTCTGAGAAAAGCACTTCTTTGCTTTTTCTATTTGACCTGCGCCCTTATACCTTCCCATGAATACCATATTTGCAGAGCCTATTGAGAAGCATAGAAGCGGGACGTAGGCTACGATGTTGTTGATGTATACCTTTGTATTGATCACATCGTTGCCCATAAGAGCTACAAAGCTTGTTGTGATCGTTTGAGCGATGCGGAACATAAATGATACCATAGCGCCCGGAACACCGAGTTTGAGTATTTTGGCCATCATTCCGAATCCGAACGTGATCTTAATTGGGCAGTTCCTGCGGATGAAAAATACGAGTCCGATAATTATGCCGATAAACTGAGCAATGCCTGCCGCGAGCGCCACGCGCTCGATCGGCGACATAAAATCAAATCCTGCATACAGCGCGACGTATGAGAGAATAAAGTTTATGATATTACTTGAAACACCGACAAACAGCGTATATTTTGAATAGCCGTTGCATATGAGAAGCTGATTGAAAAATCCAAGCAGACCGCTCACAGGCAAAAAGAGCGCTCGCACTCTGAAATAATCGCAGGCAAGCGAGAGAGTTTCTCCCTCAAGATTCATAAGTGAGAGCAGAGGCTCAGCGGCAAGAAAGTTGACAGCCGCGAGCACGGTTCCCGACACGAGCACGGTGATAGCCCCGGTACCTGCGTACTTTGCCGCTTTGCTTCGGTTCTCTGCACCGAGCTCGATCGAGGAGAGTATGACCGTACCCGTTGTTACCATAGTCATCAGGACAACGCTTATGTCGATGACTTGATTTGCAATGCTTGAAGCGGAGACGGCGGTATCCGAGTAGCCTGATAGCAGTATTATATTAGCCGTGCCGTAAAGCTGGGTAAATATGTACTGCATCAGAATCGGTATGATAAGAGATATAAGGGTTATTTTTTTATTTTCCTCGTATATAGTGGTTACCGATCGGTCAAATCGCAAAATATTCACCTCTTTTGAAATGTGTGGGAGAAACCCCTACGATCCGCTTGAAAAACTTACTGAAATAATATTTATCCGAAAAACCGACGTCGTCGGAGATCGACTCCACGCTCTTTTCGGTAGTAAGAAGCAAGACCTTTGCCTTTTCTATGCGGAGGTGATTGCGGTAGGCTACGATGCCCATGCCCATTTGTCTTGAAAAGACGCGGTTTGCGTGGTCATACGAAAGCAAAAAGGTCTTTTCGATATCAGCCGAGCCGAACGGCTTGTTGTAGTTTGCCTCAACGAAATCGGCTATCCTTTTTACCGTTGACAAGCTCTGAATATATCCGTCATTATTGCGCGATGCGTAAGAGTTTATCCATATGCGTTCGAGCTTGAGCAACAGCGCTGTAGCGCCCAATGAAGCCTCCAGACACTTCTCCATTCCGACATCCCATACCCGGAGCTTTAATTTTTTGAATTCACCGACAAGATATTCAAATACCTCGTTGTCGTCTATATGAAACCGCCACGGAAGAATGGCGCGCATATGCTCGTATCTTCCGTAATCGACATTACCCCTTTCGGCAAAGGCGCGATTTTTGCCGCTTATCATCTCAAAAAGGGCATCGGGAGAATATTGTTCGACCTCGGCGTCGCACTCAAAATGGAGATAGAAATATTCACATTCGGTGCAGTCGTCGGGCGCTTGAGTGTCGTTTTTGTTGAATACGCATACGTCGCCCTTGGAAAATTCGGTCCGGTCTCCGTTCAGCGTCATCCGAAGCACGCCTGACGTAATAAAGTACATAATAAAGGTATTCGTCCTTCGGGTTATATGTACTCTCGGCGGTATCAGATGCTCTTTTGATGAGAGCGATACCTTTAATGTATTATTCAGATTTACGCAAAAGCATTCCATTTTCTCACCTCGGTAATATTAAAGCACAGATCGCAGTACTTTTCAATGACTAAAACAGATATTTTTTGTACAAAAGCGATATATTGACAACGAAAGCGCAGCACAGGCTACGCTTTCGTTTCTTTTTCTTCTTTTATCATTTTCTTGAGCGCGTCAAGTGCGTCGGAGAGTCCTCCGACCTCATCGATAATGCCGTACTCCACGGCTTCACGTCCTTCGATGATCGATCCGATATCGGTTGCGAGCTCATCGGGGCGCATCATAAGCTCGTGTATGACATCCGGACTTGCCGACGAATGTCCGCATATGAATTTCACTATTCGCTTTTGCATTTCCTCAAAATAGTGGAAGGTTTGCGGTGCGCCGAGGACGAGTCCGTTTATACGCACGGGGTGGATCGTCATGGTTGCCGACGGAACGATAAAGGATCTCTTTGACGCTGTTGCGAGCGGTACTCCTATCGAATGACCGCCGCCGAGGACAAGCGACGCTGTAGGCTTTTTCATAGAGGCGATCATTTCGGCTATCGCAAGCCCGGCTTCAACGTCGCCTCCCATCGTGTTGAGTATTATGAGAAGACCGTCTATCTGTCTGTCCTCCTCAATATCGACGAGCTCGGGGATAATATGCTCGTATTTGGTAGCCTTTTGCCCTTCGGGCAAAAAATAATGACCCTCGATCTGACCTATTATCGAAAGACAGTGTATGCGCTCTTTTCCGCGTGTCGTAACAGCACCGTCGGCACATTCGTTCTTGGTTTGCTCGCTGCTCAAAGCTTCTTGCCTTGCGCTGTCGCGTTTCTTTTTTTGCTCTGCAGGTTTCATAGTTCCTCCGCTGAGATTTTTGTAAAAATACAGAATATATGTGATATTATTTGCAGAAAAATGCGCGTTAAATCTTTACAAGTTCAAAAAAATGTGATATAATATAAAAAAGTATGTCAATAAATAGACAAAACATGGAAAGGAATAAATAAAAGCTATGGCAAACAAGATTTTGGTCGAGACATCTGCAAGACACGTGCACGTAACCGCAGAGACACTCGAGGTCCTCTTCGGCAAGGGACACACACTTACAAACAAAAAAGATCTTAGCCAGCCCGGTCAGTTCGCATGCGAGGAGAAGGTTACGGTAAAGGGTCCCAAGGGCTCTATTAAGGCAAGTATTCTCGGACCTACGCGACCTGCGGATCAGGTTGAGCTTTCGCTCACAGACGCGCGCACCATCGGCGTAGTCGCTCCGGTTCGCGAGTCGGGCGACATCGCCGGAAGCGGAAGCTGCGTCCTTGAGGGCCCCTGCGGCTCTGTTGAGGTAAAGGAAGGCGTTATCGCGGCTAAGCGTCATATACATATGACTCCCGCTGATGCGGCAGAGCTCGGAGTATCGGATAAGGAGATAGTAAGCGTTAAGCTTGACACCGCCCGTCCGCTCGTGTTCGGCGACGTAGTGGTAAGAGTAAGCGAAAAGTTCGCTCTCGCTATGCATATCGACACCGACGAATCCAATGCGGCTTGCGCGTTCGGAGAAGTATACGGCTCCATCGTAAAGTAAGACCGACTCTGTTTTTAAGCATTATTTAAAAACGGCAGAACAATTTCCGTAAGACAAGAAATAATAAAAAAGGAGATAAAATCATGAGCAATGAAAACATTTGCGAGTACGCAATGAGCCGTGAGGTTCAGGAAATGTGTACCGTAACAAAGGGCCCCAAGCACGGTCCCGCTCCCATTCCGGAAGAGGGCAAGTGGGTTGAGGCAAAGCAGATCAGCGACATCTCGGCTTACACACACGGTGTGGGCTGGTGCGCACCCCAGCAGGGAGCTTGCAAGCTTTCCCTTAACGTAAAGAACGGTATCATAGAGGAAGCTCTCGTTGAGACCATCGGATGTTCGGGTATGACCCACTCCGCGGCTATGGCAGCGGAGATCCTTCCCGGAAAGACTCTTCTTGAGGCTCTCAACACAGACCTCGTTTGCGATGCCATAAACACCGCTATGAGAGAGCTTTTCCTTCAGATCGTTTACGGCCGCAGTCAGTCTGCTTTCTCCGAGAACGGTCTCGTTATCGGCGCAGGTATGGAGGACCTCGGTAAGGGTGAGAGATCGATGGTCGGTACTATGTACGGAACCAAGGCAAAGGGCGTTCGTTACCTCGAGATGACCGAGGGCTACTGCACGAGAATGGCGCTTGACGAGAACAACGAGGTCATCGGTTACGAGTTCGTATCTCTCGGCAAGATGACAGACTTCATCAAGAAGGGCATGGAGCCTAACGAAGCATACGAGAAATCCAAGGGTACATACGGTAGATTCAATGATGCTGCAAAGTACATTGACCCCCGTAAGGAATAATCAAAGGAGGTAATGTATAATGGCTAAATTTGAAGGTTATGAGAGACGTGAGGCGAAGATCCTCGCGGCTATTAAGGAATATGGAATCAACTCTATCGACGAGTGTAAGGAGATCTGCGATGCATACGGCATCGATCCTTACAAGATCGTTGAGGAGACACAGCCTATCTGCTTTGAGAATGCTAAGTGGGCGTACACTGTAGGTGCGGCTATCGCAATCAAGAAGGGTTGCAAGAAGGCATCCGAGGCAGCAGCGGCGATCGGTATCGGTCTTCAGTCCTTCTGTATCCCCGGATCTGTTGCCGAGAACCGTAAGGTTGGTCTCGGACACGGAAACCTCGGCGCAATGCTTCTCTCCGAGGAGACCGAGTGCTTCTGCTTCCTGGCAGGTCACGAGTCCTTCGCAGCAGCAGAGGGCGCTATCAAGATCGCGCTCAACGCAAATAAGGTAAGAACCAAGCCCCTTCGCGTTATCCTTAACGGTCTGGGCAAGGACGCAGCTTATATCATTTCCAGAATCAACGGCTTCACATACGTAGAGACAAAGTTTGATCCCTACACCGAGGAAGTTTCTGTCGTTTACGAGAAGGCGTTCTCAAACGGTCCCAGAGCTGACGTTAAGTGCTACGGTGCCGACAATGTCCCCGAGGGCGTTGCTATAATGAGACGCGAGAACGTAGGCGTTTCCATCACAGGTAACTCCACCAACCCCACAAGATTCCAGCACCCGGTTGCGGGAACCTACAAGAAATGGTGTAACGAGAACGGCGTTAAGTACTTCTCGGTTGCTTCCGGCGGCGGTACGGGACGTACACTTCACCCCGATAATATGGCTGCAGGTCCTTCTTCCTACGGTATGACAGATACAATGGGAAGAATGCACTCCGACGCACAGTTTGCAGGTTCTTCTTCTGTTCCCGCTCACGTTGAGATGATGGGTCTCATCGGTGCCGGCAACAACCCCATGGTCGGTATGACCGTTGCGGTTGCGGTTGCTATCGAAGAGGCAAGCAAATAACTTACTTTTCTTTTAAAAAAGAAAAGTAAGCAAAAGAAAACAAAACAAAGCTAAGCAAAAAAAGCGAAGCTAAGCAAAAAAAGCGAAGCTAAGCAAAACAGCGCTAAGCCAAGCTAAATAAAACAAAGATAAGCTAAGCTAAATAAAGCAAAGCTAAGAAAAACAAGGGTATACCGTGATTTTCGCGGTATACCCTTAGTTTATGTAGGGGCGAACAGTGTTCGCACGCTGGCGTTCAATGAACGTCATCTAACAGATAGATCCTATTTAAGCTCGATCGTCAGCGATGCGGTTGCAATGCCGTCCGCCTCGGCATAGACCTTAAGCTCGCCTGCAGTCTTCCCGACCTTGAGAGCAACTCCGATCCTTCCCGCCCGCATCTGTCTGCAGGTGTCGGTAACGGGATTGTGGTCGCACACGTCGGAGCCTGTGCCTACTATTTTTCCCAGTCTATTGCAATTGAATCGAACAAAAGGAGTCGCATCCGGCACCTCTCTGCCCTCTGAGTCAACGCAAAAGCAGGTAATTATTGCCACATCGCGTCCGTTCGCGCTCTCGATACGGTTGTCAAGCTTAAGCCCGAGCGCCACAGCTTTGCCCGTAGTCTCGCGGGCATCGGTCGCGACCGTCTTGCCGTTACGGCGTCCCTCGACCGAGAGCCTTCCCGCCTCGTAAGGAACCAACCACTCTCCGTGTCCGTATTTTTCGACAGACCTTTTACCTAAAGTCCTGCCGTTAAGATAAAGTTCAAGCTCGTCGCAGTTGGTGTAAGCAAAGACCTTGATGCTCTCGCCCTCTCTGCCCTCAAAATTCCAATGTGGCAGCAGGTGCACCATCGGCTCATCCGTCCAATGCGATCTGTTCTGATAGAAGGCATCCTTCTTCTGCAAAAACAGATCTATTGCACCTGACTGAGAACAGAGGCGTGGCCAAACAGTCTCTCCTCTGTGCTCGAAGGCTATCCACTGATATCCGCCGAGGACCCATTCGCGCTCGCAAAGGAACTTCCACGTGTATTCTCTTGAGCGGAACCAATCGTTCATATCGTGATCGTATCCCGCATGGTATCCGCGCTCGTCACTGCGTTCGTAATACCAGCCGCGTGTCGTGCTCGTAGCACAGCACTCGGAGGCGAACACCGTCTTGTTCGGATATTTTTCGTGTACTCTGTCGTATTTGTCGAGATTATAGTTTATTCCTATCGAATCAAGCTCATCGTAGACCGTTGCAACGTCGGGCTCGTTTGAGACGGCAGTCATGACCACTCTTGAGGGATCAAGCTTGCGTATCCGACTCATCATAGCCTTGCATATGCGCCTGCCCTCCTCGGTAACGTGATGCGGTTCCTCGTTGCCGACCGACCAGAAAAGCACCGACGGACGGTTACGATCGCGCTTAACGAGCATTTCAAGCTGTTCCATGCTCTCCTCGGATGACGAGAACCAGCGAGTTTCGTCCATGACGATGAATCCGAGTTCGTCGAGCGCGTCCATGGTAGCTTCGGGGTGCGGATAGTGGCTGGTGCGGTAGCCGTTTGCTCCCATTTCCTTTATAAGCTCCACTTTATAGCGAAGCACGTTGTCCGCCACCGCCTTGCCGGTAAGTCCGAGATCCTGATGTGCACACACGCCCTTTATCTTGACATGTCTGCCGTTGAGGAAAAGCCCCTTGTTTGCGTCAAGCAGAAATTCGCGACATCCGAAGCGCGTGTCATAGCTGTCGGTGAGCAGACCCCCGACATAAACATCTGTCTTTACTTTATAAAGATAAGGGTCGTCTATATCCCAAAGATGTGCGCCGCGAAGAACTTCCGAATAGCAGATCGTGCTCCTGTCCCTTGATTCAACGTCGCCGCTGCCTTCAAGAGAAAGAACGGGAGTTCCGTCCATACCGTATACTGTACTCAGGGTTCGAACGCTCACATCCTCATATCTGTCGTTGCGCACGGTAGTCTCGATCGAAATATCCCAATCGCCGTCCTCGCGCTTTTGCGGAAGTACATAAACTCCCCAAAGGTCGATTGCGACCGTGTCGGTCTTACTTAGCCAAACGTGGCGGTATATTCCCGCGCCCTCGTACCACCAGCCCTCGTGATGAGAAGTCTCTACGTAAACGGCGAGTACGTTTTTTCTGTTTCCAAACCTTGCAACGTCTGTAATATCGACCTCAAAGGAATTGTATCCGCAGAAATTGCGCTTGAGTATCACTCCGTTGAGATATACCGTCGCATATGTGGCAACCGCTTCAAACA
>CAYQEY010000068.1:0-11237 GCA_964416635.1 uncultured Lachnospiraceae bacterium
GATCAAACTTTTTTCAAAAAGTTTGCGGGGTGGAGGGCGAGGAGCCCTCCATAAATAAAGCGCGTGTCTTCCATAAAAGCGAGAAGGAGGGCGCGCGCCCTCCTTTATAAACCGATTGTTATTCTTCGGCTCCTTCGGTTGATTCGACTGTTTCGACTGTTTCGGTTGCTTCGCCTTCGTCCTCAGCCTTCTTGACCTTTGTGAAATTGACTATTCTCTGTCCGTCTGCAAGTCTCATCATAATAACTCCGCCTGCCGTTCTCGAATAGGAGGGAACGCCCGAAACGGGTATACGTATCACCGTACCCGTGTTGGTTATCATCATGATATCGTCGTCGCACACGCTTTCGATTCCGCAGAGTCGACCGGTCTTTTCGGTGATATTATGGCACTGAACACCGACGCCTCCTCTGTGCTTCATTTCACGGAAATCGGAGAATGGAGTGCGTTTGCCGTATCCGTTTTCGGTAACCGTTATCAGGCTGTTTCCCTCTTTAACGAGAGCAACACCCGTAACGTAGTCGTCGCCGCGCAGGGTAATTCCGCGGACTCCGCGTGCGGTTCTTCCCATGGGACGGACATTCGCCTCGGTGAATCTTACGGCGAATCCGTTTGCAGTAGCGAGTATTAAGTCATATTCGCCGTGAGTGTGCGTCACGAACACCAGCTCGTCTCCCTCGTCAAGTCCGAGTGCGATCTTGCCGCCCTTACGCTGATATTCGTATTCCGAAAGCAGAGTACGCTTGATAACGCCCTTCTTTGTAATCATTGTCAGATACTCGTTCTCCGCAAACTTTTCTATGCTGATAAGCGAGGTGATCTTCTCACCCGGTGCCATCTCAATGACGTTTACTATATTCGTGCCCTTTGCCGTTCTCGACGCCTCGGGTATCTGGTACGCCTTGCGCATATGCACCTTGCCGAAATTCGTAAAGAGCAGAACGTAGGAATGGCTGTGGACGGCGGCAACCGTGTCGATGTAGTCGTCCTCCTTTGTAGTCATGCCTATGATTCCCTTGCCTCCGCGGTGCTGTGCGGTATAGGTATCTGCGGGAAGGCGCTTGATATATCCCGCCTTTGTGAGTGTGATCACGCACTCATGCTTTTCTATCAGATCTTCAAGCTCAATATCGTCGGTCGATGGAAGGATCTCGGTCCTTCTCTCGTCGCCGAACTTGCGCTTTATCTCGCTCATTTCGTCCTTGATTATCTGCGCGATCTTTGCGGGGTCTGCAAGTATTCCCTCAAGCTCGATAATAAGCGCGTGGAGTCTTGCAAGCTCTTCCTCGATCTTCTCTCGTTCCATACCCGTCAGCTTGCCGAGTGTCATTTCGACTATAGCCTGAGCCTGAGCGTCCGTGAGCTGTCGAACGTTTCCGAGCTCGCTCTCGTATCCGTCCTTGTAGGTAACGGTAAAAAATTCACTCATAAGGCGTTCCTTAGCCTCGGGTATAGACTTTGAAGTCTTCATTATCTCGACTATCCTGTCGATATTATCGGTAGCTATGTGATATCCTTCAAAGATATGCGCCTTTGCCTTTGCCTTTTCGAGATCGTAATTGACTCTGCGGTATATTACCGACTTCTGGTGCTCGATATAATGGTCGAGTATCTGCGGAAGCGAAAGAATCTTCGGCTCGTTGTTGACCAACGCGAGCATATTTACGGCGCAGGTGTCCTCAAGCTGAGAATATTTATAGAGCTGATTGAGAATTACCTGACCGTTTGCGTCGCGTCTGTACTCTACGACGATACGCATACCGTTTCTGCCCGACTCATCGCGCAGGTCTGTAATTCCTTCTATTCTTTTATCCTTATGCAGACCGGCTATCGCCTTGCAAAGCTCGCTCTTATTTACGCCGTAAGGAATCTCGGTAAATATGATCCTGTGCTTGTCCTCTTCGATAGTCGCCTTAGCTCGAACCATTATACGTCCCTTGCCCGTCGTGTACGCCTGAACGATACCCTGCGTACCGTAGATGGTAGCGTAGGTCGGAAAGTCGGGTCCTTTTATATACTCCATAAGCTCGGGAACTGTCGATTCGGGATTATCCATACGGTATATCGTCGCATCGATCACCTCTCCGAGGTTGTGCGGGGGGATGTTAGTCGCCATACCGACGGCAATTCCCATAGCCCCGTTTACGAGCAGGTTCGGGAAGCGAGAAGGAAGCACCTTGGGCTCGCGGCGGCGGTTGTCGAAGTTCGGAACGAAATCGACTACCTCTTTTTCGAGGTCAGCCATAAGCTGATCCGAGATCTTAGACATTCTCGCCTCGGTGTAACGGTATGCGGCTGCGCCGTCTCCGTCGACCGAACCGAAGTTTCCGTGTCCCTCGATCAGCGGATATCTGTATGAGAAATCCTGCGCCATTCTTACCATGGTTCCGTACACCGCAGAGTCGCCGTGAGGATGGTAACGTCCGAGAACGTTACCGACCGTGGTAGCCGATTTGCGAAACGGCTTATCGTAGGTCAGATTGTCCTCGTACATCGCGTACATTATGCGTCGCTGTCCGGGCTTCATTCCGTCGCGCACATCCGGAAGCGCTCTCGCCGCTATGACCGACATGGAATATTCAATAAATGATCTCTTGACCTCTTTTTCCATTTCGACGTCAAGTATTTTTTGATCTTTAAATTCTATGTTCTCGTTTTCCACTTTCTTTTCCTTTCGTGGTGAGTAGTTGTTTTTCGGTAGCCGTGCCGATCCATATGGTATTTTTCATCAGATATGTGAAAAAATATTTCGCACAGCGTTTTTGTACTTTGTTTAACTTATTATGTCGACAAATTTCATCAAACTTCGACTTTGTTTGACATTTTCATTAAAGTTATCAACACACTTTTCCACAGCATGTGGAAAAGTCAACAATCTTTTTTGTTTTAGATTAAGAGTGTTTTGTATTTTTCAACACTTCATCATATATCGAGATTCTCGGCAAACTTTGCATTCTTTTCGATAAACTCACGTCTTGGCTCAACGCAGTCTCCCATCAAAAGAGAGAACATTGCATCGCACGCCATGGCATCTTCAACCGTTACCTTAAGAAGCGTTCTCTTTTCGGGGTCCATCGTCGTCTCCCAAAGCTGTTCCGCATCCATCTCTCCAAGACCCTTATATCTGTCGGCTTCGACGTTCGCGCCCATTTCCTTGATTATCGCGTCTCTCTCCGAGTCCGAAAAAGCGTATCTTTCGGGACCCTTTCCGTTTTTCTTGTAAATTCTGTAAAGCGGCGGCTGGGCGAGATAAATGTGTCCGTCGTCAATAAGTCTGCGCATATGTCTGAAGAAGAAAGTCAGGAGCAATATTCTGATATGCGATCCGTCAACGTCGGCATCCGCCATAATGATTATCTTGCCGTAGCGGAGCTTTTCGATGTCGAAATCTTCACCTATACCGCATCCGAGCGCCTGGATTATCGGAATGAGCGATGGGTTTGAATAGACCTTGTCCAGCCTGTTCTTCTCGACGTTAAGTACCTTACCGCGCAGAGGAAGTATCGCCTGGAATCGGCTGTCACGTCCGCTCTTTGCAGAGCCTCCCGCGGAGTCTCCCTCGACGAGATAAACCTCTGTCAGCTCGACGTTCTTTTCCTGACAGTCGGCAAGCTTTCCGGGGAGTGTCGAGCCTTCAAGTAGCCCCTTGCGGCGGGTAAGCTCTCTTGCCTTTCTTGCCGCCTCACGTGCTCTTGAAGCCGCAAGTGCCTTTTCAAGTATTGCCTTGGCTACCGCGGGATTTTCCTCAAAGTACTCGCCGAGCTTTGCAACCATCGTATTTTCCACGAGTGTACGGATATCTGAGTTTCCGAGCTTTGCCTTTGTCTGCGACTCGAACTGTGCGTTCTCAAGCTTTACGCTGACTATCGCGCATATACCCTCGCGGACATCCTCACCCGAAAGATTCTTGTCGCTTTCCTTAAGTATTCCCGCCTTGCGCGCGTAATCGTTAAGCACCTTTGTCAGACCCGATTTAAATCCGGTCTCATGCGTACCGCCTTCAATGGTGTTCATATTATTTGCAAAGGTCATTACCGTTTCGTTATAGCTGTCGTTGTACTGAAGCGCTATCTCGGCAACGCTCGAGCCCTTTTCGGCTTTCATGTATATGACCTCGGGGTGGATAAGCTCGCAGAGCTTCTGCTCGTTCAGATAACTTACAAAGCTGCGTATTCCTCCCTCGTAATGAAATTCCGTCTCTACGTATTCTTCCTCGTTTTCGGGTCGCTCGTCGCGCAGGACTATGCGTATTCCGCCGTTGAGAAATGCCTGCTCCCGCATACGGTTGGCAAGTGTCTCGTATTCAAAGACCGTCTCTTCGAAGATCGTCGGATCGGGCTTGAAGGTCACGCGGACGCCGTGAGGACGTTCCGGATATTCTCCCTCATCCTTAAAGGGGCGTACTACCTTTCCCTTTTCAAAACGCTCTGTATATCTCTTTCCCTCGTAACAGTTATCAAGCTCTACCCACTCGGACAGAGCATTTACGACCGAGGCGCCGACTCCGTGAAGTCCGCCTGCTATCTTGTATCCGCCGCCGCCGAATTTTCCTCCGGCGTGAAGTATCGTATATACCACCTCCGGCGTCGGTATACCTTGCTTCGGATGTATAGCCGCAGGTATTCCGCGTCCGTTGTCCTCAACGGTTACGCTGTTGCCCTTGTTGATGGTTACGGTGATCCTGTCACAGTAGCCTGCAAGAGCCTCGTCTATAGAGTTGTCCACTATCTCGTATACTAAATGGTGCAGTCCGCGTATAGACGTAGTTCCGATGTACATTCCCGGACGTTTCCTTACCGCCTCAAGACCCTCAAGTACTTGTATCTGGTTTTCATCATATACCTGATGAGTGTTGTTTTCCATGCTTTACCTCTTTTACAGTTAGATTTTTTATCGGTCTTCCACCTTAAGTTTTCAAGGCTCTCTAAGAGAGCGAAAATTCCCTTACGGCAGTAGTCTTAAAAATTATTTTCCATTCTTCCCCTAAGAGCGGATGTTGAGAGCTGAGAGAAACAGATCTTATACTCACCGTTGTCCTTGTACAAAACGAATGACTTCGGTATTTCTTCTATTGCGGATTCAACAAGCATTTCTCTCTGCTTTGAGCTGAGATATTTTCTGGTTACGGCGGAAAGCGTCGCGTTGTCCATATCAAATATCCCTACGACCGCCGACAGCCGTATGTTTTTATTGTTTCCAACGTGCAAAAACATTCAGTCCTCCACTATATACCGTCCGTTTTCGACCCGAATTTTTCTTTGCGCATTTATTTTTTCAAGAACTCCCGCCTCGCACGTGGTTATTATAACCTGCTTTTGAGTGTCAAACAGTAGCAGTGAGTCCCGCCGAGTCTCATCTAACTCGGAAAAAACGTCATCAAACAGAAAAACCGGATAATCTCCGAACTCTTCGCGGCAAATTTCGCCCTCTGCCAGCTTCAGCGACAGGGCAAGAGATCTCTGTTGACCCTGTGAGGCGAAAATTCGCGCATTTTTGCCGTTTAATTTGATTTCAAGGTCATCCTTGTGTATTCCCCACAAAGTCGCTCCTGCGCCGATTTCTCGGTCGTAAGAGGACGACAAAAGCTCAACGTATCTGCTTATGACTTTTTCTCGATCCTTATATTCCTCTGCCTGAAGTCCGGCAGAGCCACGGTATATAAGCTCGGTATGTTCGCGCTCCCCCGTCATTTTGAAAAGGCATGAGTTTACCGTTCCGGATATGCGTTCGATAAACTCAAGTCTCATTTTTGATATCAGCGCCGCTTCCTCTGCCATTTTCTCGCTCCACAGCTCGACTGTTGAGTCAAACACAGAGCGGTCGTGATAAGCGCTCTTGATAAGCGAATTTCTCTGCTTTAAAAAGTAATTGTACCGCTGAAGCGAGTGGATATACTTTTGCGATATTCGGCTTATCGCGATATCGAGATAATTTCTTCTCTCGGACGGTCCGTCCTTGATAAGCGACAGATGCTCGGGGCAAAAGAGCACGGCGCGAAAGCAGCCGACTATATCCGACATTTTTTCGGCTCTCAGGTGATTCTTTTCCGCTATCTTTTTCTTGTCGCCCAAAAATTGAATTTTTATATTGTTGTCTCTGCTCCGGTCGCAGTAATCGAGCGAAATGCTCGCATACTTCTCTCCGAATTTTATCATTTCTCCGACGTTTGAAGCGCGGAAGCTGCGGCAGACCGACGAATAAAATATCGCTTCAAGCAGATTCGTTTTTCCCTGCGCATTCTCGCCGTAAAGAATATTGACCCCGGGCGAAAACTCAACCTCGCATTTTTCTATATTCCGAAAATTTTCTACCGAGATTTTCTTGCAGTGCATAAGGTATCAGTCCTTAGTCCTTACGGGAAGAAGCATATAAAGCTCTTCCTTGCCGTTTATCTCATAGTCGTTGTCGACCGGTGTCATATTCATACTTCCGAGAGGCGAGGACAAAGCCATTTTTACTCGCTCACTGTCGCAGGATATCACGCCGTCGATAAGAAAACGGTTATTGAACGCTATAACGAGGTCGTCTCCCGTGTGCTCAATATCTATCTCGTCGTATGTGCTTCCTGCGGCAGATATTGCGGAAATTCTGAGAAGGTCGCCATTGAAGTTAAGCTTTACGTGCGCTCTTACGCTTCCCACTATCTTTTCCTCGGTAATAAGCGTAGCTCTTTCAAGTGCCGAAAGCAGCTCTTCCTTATTCGCAACCGTAACTATCGTGTGGTTGCTTACGATTATTCTGTTATAGTCTATATACTGACCGTCAACCAGACGCGAGAAGAATATTATCTCTCCGATAACGAATACTATATGCTTTCTCGTTACGTATATCTGCGTTATTGCTTCTTCATCGTCGTCAAGCAGCCTTTGAAGATCGTTTACAGTTTTTGAAGGAACGATAAAGGCATAGTCAAGATGCTCGTTTCCGTTTGTGTTTCTGTTTGTAAGCTCGGTGCGTCTGCGACACTTTGCAAGCTTGAAGCTGTCGCATGCCACCATGGTTATCGAATCATCGTCGATCTTTACAAACGTTCCGTTGAGTACCTGCCTTTGGTCATTGTTGCCCATGGCAAACGCTACCTGCGAAAACATCTTCTTTACTACCGCTTGGGAGATCATGAAGCTCCTGTCGCTGACAAGCTCCGGAATAGACGGAAAATCCGAGCCGGGAAGTCCTATCATCTTGTGAGACGCCTTTCCGCTCACGATAGTAGCAATCATCTTTTCGTCAATACTCAAAGTTATCTCTTCTCCGTCCATTACACGAAGCGTCTGGCTGAATTTCTGCGCGTTGATTATATACGTACCCTCTTCTATTACCTTAGCCTCTATAGTTATCCTTACACCTTTCTCAAGATCAAACGTAGTTAATATGCAGGTGTCGGGTACTCTCGCCTCTATCAGTATCCCGTCTGCCGCCGAAATAGTCGATTTTCCGGATACAGCATACATAAGCGGCGCTATCGCCGAACTTACTGCCGTGCGATTGAATATGATCTTCATGATATATTTCTCCTTTTAGTTATAGTTAGTTTTTTATTGGGTTTTTTTGCGACTTTCTTTCGAGAAAGTCGCCCAAAGAACTTCCTACGAGGAAGTTTTTTTGGGAACATCAAGGCTGGTTTATGCAGTTTAAATCTGATAACGAGTAGTTTTTCTAAGGAAGCTTTCTCGGACAGCTCATCGCTACCGAGAAAGCTTTTTATTTTATTATAAAAATGCCATACCCTCGTATAAAGTTTTTGATCAAACTTTTTTCAAAAAGTTTGCGGGGTGGAGGGCGCGCAGCCCTCCATAAATAAAGCGGGGTGGAGGGCGAGGAGCCCTCCATATAAACAGGCGAAGCCCTACATGAAATAACCCTTCTTATCGCGCGCGCTTAAAATACAAACATACATACATTAACAATAAATAGTATCAGTAATATCATTAGTGCGTGTTGAAAGTGTGGAAAAGTCCGAAAAGGCTTGAAACACTTAGGTTTTCAGAGTTTTTTAATTTTGAAAAATTATTGAAAGACATGTGCAAATAATGTTTAAAAGCCATCCGGTTTTCCACAGGGTAAAATTTTTCTTTTCGCCTCTCTGCCGAAAAATTTCTTATTTTCCAAAGATACTTTACTTTGATGAAGATTTTTTTATACACATGTGGAAAACTGTGTAGTTAAAAAGTCTCAAACCGTGTCAAAATGTCGTACAAAAATGAAAAATTTTTGCAGAAAAAATCGCTCTGTCGTAGTTTTTCAATGTCTGTTAAAAAAATTCTCAACAGCTTAAAGTCCTTGAAGATCAAGGCGTGTTTCGACTTTTTCTTTTTTTGTGTCAGATATTTTTAAAAAAATAACTTTTTCCACAGGGATTGTTGAAATGTCGTTGGAAAACTTGTTGAAACTACTTGTTTTGTCTATCCGTTGACCTCTTTTTTCATGTCCGCGATATCTACCGCAAGCATTGCGTCAGACGCGACCTTACCTGCTATGAGCGAGCAGGAAGCCATGATGGTCGTGTGATCGCGGTTGAACATCTTTCCGATCCCGGGATAGGACATATCTGTGATCTCCTTGATTAGGTAGATGCAGACGTGCCGCGCGAAGGCGATGTCCTTGTTTCTCTTTGGGCCGAGAAGGTCTTCCTTGCTGACGTTGTACTTTCCGTGTACTGCCGAGAATATCTTATCAACCACGACCTGGACCGGAACGACTCCGCCGGTTATCTCCTGCAGGCAGGACGCCGCGATCTCCATTGTTATAGTCCGTCCCGACAGAAATACGATGGCGCTCAGTTTTTTGATCGTTCCCTCTATTTGTCTTATATTTGACCTGAGGTTTTCGGCGAGAAATGTCAGGACCTCTTCTGAAAGCTCGATAGATACCTGCTCCGCTTTTTTCTTTATTATGGCTATTCTGAGTTCGAGATCGGGCGGCTGTATATCTGCTATAAGTCCCCATTCAAACCTTGTCTTAAGTCTGTCCTCAAGCGTCTGTATATCCTTTGGCGGTCGGTCGGACGACATAACTATCTGTTTTCTGTCCTCATAAAGAGTGTTGAAGGTGTGGAAAAATTCCTCCTGCGTCGACGTCTTTCCGGCGATGAACTGTATATCGTCGATCAGCAAAATGTCGCAGTTGCGGTACTTTGCGTGGAATTTATTCATTTCCTGGTTTGAAAGGCACTCTATCATTTCATTGGTGAAGTCGTCGCCCTTGATATATATTACCTTTGCCGCGGGGTTTTTTCGCTTTATCTCGTTTACGATAGCGCTCATAAGGTGGGTCTTTCCGAGACCCGACGGTCCGTAAATGAACAGCGGATTGTAGTTTGATGCCGGATGAGCTGCGACCGCCGTGCAAGCGGCGTGTGCGAATTTATTTGAGCTTCCGACTATGAAGTTGTCAAAGGTATACTGAAAGCTGTAGTCTATCGGCAAAACTCCCGAATAGGTATAGGTTTCTCCGCTCTGCTCGGCAGTCGCTTCCTGTTTTTGCTCAATTTTTACTTCAGGAGCTTTTTCTTTTAATATTCCGAGCTGTCTCTGAATTTTTTCAGGGCTTGTCGGCTCGCCCGTAAATACTATGTCGACCTCCTGCTCAAACCCGAAAAACTGGCAGAACGCCTCTTTTATTACCGAGAGGTATTTTTCCTTGACCTTTGTGTACTTGAATTCCGAATTTGTGGCGAGTATGATGATGTTGTTTTCGTATGAATGGATGGTCAGCGGGTTGAACCACAGATCCATCTGAGAAGGCGGAAATTGTTCAGAGAGCGATTCCTTTATCTGCTCCCAAATATCCGAAAGGTCGTCGAGATATGACATACTTTTCTCCTTTCGCGCACGGTGTGCAAAATTTTAAACATATTGAAAAACGCGACAGGAGGCCATAAAGATCCTTTACCATACAGCACTCCGCCACATCATAATTATCCGCTTTAATTATAACATATTTTTGCCCTTTTTGCAACAGATTTAAATCATTTTCTTCAAAATATTTATAAATATATTATATATTATTATATTATTATAAGCAATCATTTTTGAAGATGTTTATTCGGCCGCCCTCATACCAAAACTTACCTGTTGAATTATGTGATGAAATAGTGTATAATTAATGCAGCCGAGGATAAGGAGGTAAAATAAGAAAAAAAGTTAAACAAAAGAAAAAAGGAGGTAAAAATGAGAATAAAAAGAAATAAAAAAATTGCCGTTATATTAACGACAACGGTTGTGGTCATAGCGGCGTTCTTTGCATTATCTATAACGGCATCTGCAAAGGATTTTAAATACGATTTTGGGGAAGGCGCCGCACCGGTGAATATAAAGCTTGACGGAAGATCGGTGCTTGAGGGTGAAGCGGCAATAATGAATTCGGTTACATATGTTCCCCTCAGAAGCTTCTCCGAGCTGTGCGGTGCCCGGAGCGTGTCGTGGGATCCAAAGACACAAACTGCTACTGTCAAAAAATACAATATGACCGCAAAAATTTCGGAAAATAAAAACTACGTGGAAGCGAGCGGAAGATACTTTTATCTTTCAAATGAGGTCAAAAATATAAATGACAGGTTGTTTATTCCTGTCAGAATTGCAAGTAATCTGTTTTGTTTGGACGTTGAATGGAATGAAAGTGATAGAACAGTTGTGCTGAAAAGTACAAATAAACCCTTCGTTTCCGGAGACGATTACTACGATAAAAACGATCTCTATTGGCTCTCCCGTATAATCAGTGCCGAGTCAAGCGGCGAGCCTTTGCTCGGTAAAATTGCAGTCGGTAACGTCGTTATCAACCGCAAAGACAGTAAGAATTATCCCAATACCATCTACGGTGTGATCTTCGACCGCAAATACGGAACTCAGTTCTCTCCCGTGGCTATCGGTACTATCTATAATACACCAACCGCGGAAAGCGTCGTAGCCGCTAAGATCTGCCTCGAGGGATATTCAGTCTCTCACTCTGTCTTATTCTTTATGAATCCTCGTATCGCTACTAACAACTGGATCGCCAACACTCGCCCTTTTGCTTTTAAAATAGGCAATCATTATTTTTACAATTGATCTTTAGTTAGTTTTTTAATTGGTTTTTTATTGGTTTTTTCGCGACTTTCTTTCGTAGAAAGTCGCCCAAAGAACTTCAAACTAAATTGTTTTGGGACTCAAGGTTGGTTTATGCAGTTTAAATCTGACAACGAGTATTTTTTCTGAGGAAGCTTTCTCGGACAGCTCATCGCTACCGAGAAAGCTTTTTAT
>CAYQEY010000069.1:0-11184 GCA_964416635.1 uncultured Lachnospiraceae bacterium
CATTTTATTTGCTATATCTGTTGGTTTCACCCCAACATTTATTATAGAACCAATATATTGTAGAAAACGCTTTCATTTTCATTAGAAGTTCATTTTTTCGAGCGAAGAGAGCAAAGCATCCCAAAACGCCATCACATTATGTAACAGACCGCAAAATCAAGCTTATGTAAGCTATCAATCAATTACGCTGAAAATCAAAAAACGCCAAGCAATCTGAAAGCGTAGATAAATCCGAACAAAGTCACGGAAGACACCGCAGTGGTCCACAGGACAAGTTGTCCCGCAAGCGCGCCGTCGCCCCCCATTTCCTGCGCCATCGGTGCACTCGAGACCGACACGGGAGTTGCAAATGCGGCTATCATCGACGCAAATACGGCTCCGCTGAAATCGAAGAACAAATATGCGACCCCCAAAGCGACCGCAGGAACGGCAACGGTGCGCATCAAAATGCCGAAAATTATTTCTTTGCGCATCGTTTTTATTACGGAAAATTCAAATTGCGCACCAAGGCACAAAAGAGCTACCGGGGTCGCGGTATTTGATATATAGCCTATAGCCTTGAACAAGGGGGTTATCTGCGACAGCCTGAAGCCTATGTCAAAGCAAACAAACGCTTTTCTCACGAGCAAGCACAAGAGACCTGCGGCTATAGCTATGATAAGCGGATTTCTTATTATGTCAATGATTATGCCCTTGAAATCTATTTTCTTATTCTCCTCTTTAAAAACCGACAGAGAGATAACCGCGAAAGCATTAAAGAGGCTTACGCTGACGACCGAAAGCAACGCCGCTTCTGCAAGCCCTCCCTCGCCGCATATAAGTTCAACTAACGATAGACCTATCAATGCATAGTTAGAGCGATACATTACCTGACTCATTACGCCTCTTCTGTCTGCCTTTTTAGTTATAAGGGCAGATAGTGGCAGGGATATCAAAAAAACTGCCGTTGTGACTATCGCAACGTAAATTATGTACGTCGGGTCAAACTCTCCCACGTCGTTTATCTTATAAATATTCAAAAACACGGTAGCGGGAATGAGAATTTTGAAAACCACCTTGTTTAAACTCTTCCCCAAGGGTGCCGGAAACAATTTTATCGTTTTAAGATAGTATCCCAATGCAACTATCAATACCAGCGGAACCACCGAGCCGAAAGCAAACCAAAACGCATCCATATGCAACCTCACATACTAAAGACAAAATGGAGCATAGAAATCCTATACTCCATTTTGTTTTATCAAAGTTAACTAAATCTATCAGTTGAGCTCTGCAAAGTACTTGATCGTACGAACCATCTGGCTGGTGTAGGAGTTCTCGTTGTCGTACCAAGAAACGACCTGTACCTGATATGTGTCGTCATCGATCTTTGCTACCATTGTCTGAGTAGCATCGAAGAGAGAACCGTAGGTGATACCGATAACGTCGGAAGAAACGATCTGATCCTCGTTGTAGCCGAAGGATGCGGACGAAGCAGCCTTCATAGCAGCGTTGATACCCTCAACAGTAATGTCCTTGCCCTTAACTACAGCTACGAGAATAGTTGTAGAACCTGTGCAGGTAGGAACTCTCTGTGCGGAACCGATGAGCTTGCCGTTGAGTTCGGGGATAACAAGACCGATAGCCTTAGCAGCACCTGTGGAGTTAGGAACGATGTTCTGTGCGCCTGCACGTGCGCGGCGAAGGTCGCCCTTTCTGTGAGGACCGTCAAGGATCATCTGGTCGCCTGTGTAAGCGTGAACGGTTGTCATGATACCGCTTACGATAGGAGCGTAATCGTTGAGAGCCTTAGCCATGGGAGCGAGGCAGTTGGTCGTGCAAGAAGCGGCGGAGATGATCTTGTCATCAGCCGTAAGAGTTTTCTCGTTAACAGAGTAAACGATAGTCTTGAGGTCTTTTCCGGCGGGAGCAGAGATAACTACCTTCTTTGCGCCTGCGTTGATGTGAGCCATAGACTTCTCTGTGGAACAGTAGAAACCTGTGCACTCGAGAACAACGTCTACGTCAAGCTCAGCCCAAGGGCAGTTTGCAGCGTCCTTCTCAGCATAGATCTTGATCGTCTTACCGTCAACAGTGATAGTGTCCTCACCTGCAACCACAGTGTGTCCGTCGTAACGGCCCTGAGCAGTGTCATACTTGAGAAGGTGAGCGAGCATCTCGGGTTTTGTAAGGTCGTTGATAGCAACGATCTCGTAACCCTCAGCACCAAACATCTGTCTGAATGCAAGACGACCGATACGGCCAAAGCCGTTAATAGCAACTTTAACTGACATAATTGAATTCCTCCATTTTTATATAAAAAATTTTTTACGTATTTCCGAGAAAGACTTCGGGAACGTCTGCCCACGCTTTCTCAATTATATATTTTAACTCATTTTTTGCAAATATACAAGAGGTTTGACGAAATTTTCTCAATTTTGTATATTTGCACTACTTTAAAACATATTTTTTGCCATTTATCATAAAAAATAGCCATATTACACAAAAATATATTTTTCAAGATATTTCGACAAAAAGTGTTGATATTTTATATTAAATTGTCTGAAATTCGATATATTCTTCAGTATATATTGTGACGAATAATATAATTAATATATAAAATATGTTTATATTAAATAGTTTTATTTTATAGTTTTGTGATTAATTTTATAATATTATATTCAAATCTCTGTTTTGCTAATATAAATATTATTATGTTTATTATTGCAATCACAAGCTTTCTGCGCAAAAATAACAAACCAAAAGGCACCTGCAACAAAATCGCCGCAAGTGCCTTTATGTTTGTCTTTATTTTTCAGATGGCGTAAGCTCTGTAAACGCCCTCTGTTGCGTTAAGAGCCGCAACAGCATCTGCGGCGTCTCCGTTAACGTCTACAACGGTGTAAGCGTTCTCACCCTTTGCCTTGCTTGCAACAGCCGCAACGCCGGAAACGGCAGCGGTAATGGTTGCGAGCATAGCGTCGCCGGCTTTGTGAAGCACGCAAATTCTTGTATCCGTACTTCTGGGCATGGAGAGGTTCGGGAAGTTTACACTGTTCTTGATATTACCGTTACGAAGGAAATCGTCAAGCTGAAGTGCCGCCATAACAGCGCAGTTGTCCTCAGATTCAGCAGTCGAAGCTCCGAGGTGAGGAATAGCGACTATTCCCTTTACGCCGACAGTCTCTTCGGTCGGGAAATCGGTAACGTAAGAAGCAACCTTACCGCTCTCGAGAGCCGCCTTGATATCCGCGGAATTAACGAGGTCGGCACGCGCAAGATTTATGATGCGAACACCGTTCTTCATATCGGCAAGAGTATCCGCGTTTATCATTCCCTTGGTATCCTTGGTAGCGGGGACATGGAGAGTTACGTAATCGGCAACGGCAAATACCTCTTCAAAGGTAGCCGCCTTCTGTACACGGGGATCAAGCTTCCAAGCCGCGTCAACGCTCATAAAGGGGTCACATCCGACAACTTTCATGCCAAGATCAAGTGCGGAGTTTGCGACGAGTGCACCGATAGCTCCGAGGCCGATAACTCCGAGAGTCTTTCCCTTTACCTCAACGCCTGCAAACTTGGACTTGCCTGCCTCAACAGCCTTTGCAACGCCCTCGGTTCCGACGAGTGTATCAGCCCAACGGATAGCGCCTGCTATATCACGCGAAGCGAGCATAAGAGCGCATACAGCAAGCTCCTTAACGCCGTTTGCGTTAGCACCGGGAGTATTGAACACAACGATTCCCTCAGAAGCGCAGCGCTCAACGGGGATATTATTAACACCGGCTCCGGCTCTCGCGATAGCCTTGAGCGCAGGATCGAATGTCATATCATGCATAGCGGCAGAACGTACCATTATAGCGTCAGCCTTTGCCATATCTG
The DNA here is from genome assembly GCA_964416635.1 of uncultured Lachnospiraceae bacterium. Taxonomy (GTDB): domain Bacteria; phylum Bacillota; class Clostridia; order Oscillospirales; family CAG-272; genus HGM12713. The sequence goes on from CAYQEY010000069.1 coordinate 3,859, forward strand.
CAGCATCGGTAGATACGGTATATTCGCTCTTATCGAGCAGATCGGTGCCGCAAGCAGCGATCTTATTCAAGCAAAAAATATTTTTCATAAAATTTATCCTCTTAATGTAATTATGCCTTGGGATTATCCTGTGCAAACTTCTTCATGAATTCAACGAGTGCCTCAACTCCCTCGTAAGGCATAGCGTTATAGATAGAAGCTCTCATACCTCCGACAGAACGGTGTCCCTTAAGATTCTTAAGTCCTGCCTTTCCTGCCTCGCTTGCGAACTTCTTGTCGAGATCGGCATCACCGGTTACAAATGTAACGTTCATCATCGAACGGCTCTCCTTCTTAACAGGGGCAATATAATAATCCTGAGAATCAAGATAATCGTAAAGAAGTGCCGCCTTCTTTTTGTTTCTCTTTGCCATCTCCTCAAGCCCGCCGATCGAAAGGATCCACTCGTAAACGAGCTTAGCCATATAGATCGTATAGCAGGGGGGAGTGTTATACATAGAACCGTTTTCAGCCATGGTCTTCCATTCGAGCATTGTAGGCATCTTCTCTTCCGCGTAGTCAAGAAGATCGTCGCGAACGATAACGACCGTAAGTCCCGCGGGAGCCATGTTCTTCTGCGCACCCGCGTAGATAACGCCGAACTTGCTTACGTCAACAGGCTCCGAGATAATGCAGGATGACATATCGGCAACCAGCGGAACGTCACCCGTCTCGGGGATATAGGGATACTTGGTACCGTAAATCGTGTTATTGAAGCAGATGTGCAGATACGCTGCATCTTCTCTGATCATATCCTTGGTAACCGTTGGAATGTGGTCAAAATTGTCCTCTTTTGTAGTAGCGATACACTTAACGTCGTATCCGAGCTTCTGTGCCTCCTTGTATGCCTTACCCGAGAACTGACCCGACACTACGTAATCCGCTTTGCCCGTTCTCTTTATGAGGTTGAGCGGAACTGCCGCAAACTGTGTAGATGCGCCGCCCTGAAGGAAGAGTACCTTATAGTTATCGGGAATATTCATAAGCTCACGGAGCATTACCTCTGCGTCTTTTATGATCGCTTCATAGTCCGGAGATCGATGGGACATCTCCATAACCGACATTCCCGATTCTCCATAGCAAACCAGCTCTGCCGCAGCTTTCTGAAGAACGTCAAGGGGAAGCATAGAGGGACCCGCCGAAAAATTGTAGACTCTGTTCATAACCAATGAACCTCCGTAAAAATGAAATTAAAATATTTGCAACTTGCAAAAACTTATCACTATTATACTTTAACGTCAAAAAAATGTCAATAGCTTTTGTGAAATTTCTTTGCATATTTTTCAACTTTTTGTTTTAGCGCTTTAAAAGGGCAAAAAAGCTCCGAAAAATCCTGTTTTTCGGAATTTTATTTTGTTCAATTCCGCCATTTAGGGTTATTACGTGTTATTTTGGGCATCTCAATTCTTAACGAGTATTATGTCTTTTGCATACGGCAGTTCCGCTATCCAATCGCACAGAATGTGCCACTCTGCAAGTTTATGCGTTCTCCTTGCATAATAAATATTTATGAGATTCTCATAATTCAGTGTAACCGTTCTCATTTGATTATAGCTTGACGGCAAAAGCTGTATCATATTATGCCATGCCTGCTTATTGTTCTTGTCCTTACAGAATTTAACTCTCTCTGCCTCCAGATAGTCGATGAGAGCGTCGAGCGCCGCAAGACCGCCCTCGTCAAGCCTGTCACACGAAAAATCGTCGCGCTCAAAGGATTTTGCGTGTATTTTATGCATGGTACTGCAGGAGTTTGCAACCGTTCCGACTTTGTATGTGTCGAATTCCTTCCACCAATAGAGCGGCGCGGTTATATCGACCGAGACGAATATCTGACGCAAAAACTTGCGATGATCGCTTCCTGCACTTGCAAGACGCTTTGCAAGACCGAGGTCATTCTCCCCGAGAATATAATTTCCTTTCTCATCGTAACTGCTGTCACTTCTTTCCCAGCTGTTGAGAGGATTTCTCGCACCTCTCATCGCGTTTTCAAGATTCATTACCGAAGTTCTCTCAATTTTTATCATTTTCCGCCTCCATAGCATTGCACACATATTATTTTACATTAATATATCATATTTTCGTGCAAAAGTCAATTGACTTTTTTGATAATGTGTGATATCATTATATGTAAAGTTATACTTTTACGGAGATATCGAATATGGAATATAAATTTTCAAAAAAGATAGCAGACCTCAAACCGTCGGCGATCCGTGAGATATTCAAAAGTCTCACAGACCCGACAATCATCTCGTTTGCCGCAGGCAATCCCTCTCCCGAATCCTTCCCCGTCGAAGAGCTCAAGCTTCTTGCAGATGACATCTTTGCAAACGAGTCCACAACAGCACTTCAGTACAGCATCACAGAAGGCTACACTCCTCTGCGCAACGCTATAGCAGAGCGTCAGAAGACCCGCTTCGGCGATACTATGGTTCGCGAGAACGACAGCGTGCTCGTAGTGACCGGCGGTCAGCAGGGCATCGAGCTTGCCTGCAAGATATTCTGCAACGAGGGAGATGCGGTCATCTGCGAAAATCCCAGCTTTATAGGAGCTCTCAACGCATTTCGTTCAAACGGCGCAACGCCGGTCGGAGTTCCGCTTGAGAACGATGGCATCTCGATCGAAAAGCTTGAAAACACCCTCAAAAACACTCCAAACGCAAAGCTCCTCTATCTTATTCCGACCTTCCAAAATCCGTCGGGAATCACAATGAGCCTTGAAAAGAGACTTGCGGTTCTTGAGCTTGCAAAAAAGTACGATATAGTGATCCTTGAGGACAACCCATACGGTGAGCTCCGCTTCGCCGGCGAGGATCTCCCCACTCTCAAGAGTCTTGACGCAGACGGAAGAGTCATATACTGCTCTTCCTTCTCTAAAATACTTTCCGCCGGAATGCGTGTAGGCTTTGTAGTTGCAGACTCTTCAATATGTTCAAAAATGACGGTCGCAAAGCAGGTTGAAGACGTTCATACGAATATATTCTTCCAGATGCTCTGCTACAAGTACATGACGACCTGCGACCTCGATGCACATGTTGAAAAAATAAACGATCTTTACCGCCGCAAGTGCAATCTTATGCTTGAATGTCTCGACAAATACCTGCCCGAGGATAAGGTAGAGTTCACTCGCCCCGAGGGAGGTCTGTTCATCTGGGGAACACTCAAAGGCTCAGACGATGCTTCAAAAGTCGTAAAGCTCGCTATCGATAAAAAGGTAGCAGTCGTTCCGGGCACCGCATTTAACTGCGACACCGAGGCAACGTCGCCATCCTTCCGTCTCAATTATTCAACTCCGTCCGACGAGCAGATAATTGAAGGTGTCAAGAGGCTCGGCGAAGTATTCAATTCACTTTGATCTTATTTTCCACGGAGGAAAATCATATGTTTCAGGATAAAAAGGTATCCTTCTCGGGCGTTCAGCCGAGCGGAAACCTCACGATAGGAAATTATCTCGGAGCCATTAAAAACTTCTCTTCATACTCCGAGCAATACAAGTGCTTCTACTGCGTCGTAGATCAGCACGCAATCACGGTCCGGCAGGTTCCCGCAGAGCTTCGCCGCAGAACCTATGAGACGCTCGCACTTTATATGGCATGCGGACTTGACCCCGAAAAGAACACTCTCTACGTTCAGTCTCACGTTCACGAGCACACCGAGCTTGCATGGATACTCAACTGCTTTACCATGTTCGGCGAGCTCTCGCGAATGACTCAATTCAAGGATAAGAGTGCAAAGCACTCAAACAACATAAACGCAGGTCTGTTTACCTACCCCGCGCTTATGGCTGCCGATATACTTCTCTATCAGACCGACGTAGTTCCGGTAGGTATCGACCAGAAACAGCACGTTGAGCTCTGCAGAGACGTTGCCGAGCGCTTCAATCAGCTCTACCCCGACACCTTTACCGTCCCCGAGCCTATCATCTCAAAATCCGGAATGAAGATCATGTCGCTCGCGGAGCCGCAAAAGAAGATGTCTAAGTCGGACGAGAACACCAATGCGGTCGTTTACATTCTCGACGATAAGGATACCATCATCCGCAAGTTCAAGAGAGCCGTGACCGATTCGGATACCTCGGTACGATTTGCCGAGGGTAAGGACGGAATAAACAATCTCATCACCATATATTCCTGCTTTACCGGAAAAAGTATCGAGGATATCGAGCGCGAGTTTGACGGCCGCGGATACGGCGATTTCAAGCTCGCAGTGGGCGAAGCCTGCGCAGACGCGCTCGCTCCCGTTCAGCAGAAGTTCAAGGAATACGTAAGTGATAAAGCATTCCTTGAAGCACAGATGAAAAAAGGAGCCGAGGAAGCTTCCTACTACGCGCGCAGAACTCTCGGCAAGGTCAAAAAGAAGCTCGGCTTCGTACAGATATGAAATTGAGAATTTTATAAATGTAAATATATTTTTGAAAGGTCGATGTTTTATGGAACAAACAAAGCTTAACAATCTGAAAAAGGTTGCCGCACAGATCCGCCTCGGAGCACTCGAGGGAGTTCACGCGGCGGCATCGGGACATCCCGGCGGATCGCTTTCGATCGCGGACATTATGGCTTATCTTTACTTTGAAGAAATGAACGTAAAGGCAGATGACCCAAAATGGTCAGACCGAGACAGATTCGTTCTCTCCAAGGGACATACCGCTCCCGCGCTCTACGCAACGCTTGCACTCAAGGGATTCTTCCCTATGGAGGAGATCAAAAAGCTCCGTCAGGTAGACTCATTCCTTCAGGGACACCCGGATATGAAAGGCACTCCCGGCGTGGATATGTCTACCGGCTCGCTCGGACTCGGTATTTCCACCGCCTGCGGAATGGCTCTTGCGGCTAAGATAGACGGCAAGGATTACCGCACCTATACTATCGTGGGAGACGGCGAGAGCGAGGAAGGTCAGGTTTGGGAAGCGGCAATGTTCGCGTCACACTACAAGCTTGATAACCTCTGTGTTATCATCGACTGGAACGGTCTGCAGATCGACGGAACGGTTGAAGATGTCATGAACCCCACTCCCCACGACAAAAAGCTCGAGGCATTCGGATTCCACGTTATCTCTATTGACGGACATGATTTCGACCAAATAGAGGCTGCATTCAATGAAGCTAAGACGGTCAAGGGCAAGCCCACCGCCATAATCGCAAAGACGGTAAAGGGTAAAGGCGTTTCATTTATGGAAGGTCAGGTCGGCTGGCACGGAAGCGCACCTAACGACGAGCAATACGAAAAGGCTGTTGCCGAGATCAAGGCAACGATGTAAGGAGGCAAAAAGATGGCAGAAAAGATAGCAACAAGAGAAGCTTACGGCAACGCACTTGCCGAATTCGGATCTGAGTATGATTTCGTAGTTCTCGACGCCGACCTTGCGGCAGCTACAAAAACAGGAATCTTTAAAAAGAAATTTCCCGACCGCTTCTTCGATTGCGGAATAGCAGAGGGAAATATGATGTGCGTTGCGGCAGGACTTGCCGCGGCGGGAAAGACCGTTTTCGCTTCCTCCTTCGCTATGTTCGCGGCAGGAAGAGCCTTCGAACAGATCCGTAACTCAATCGGATATCCTCACCTGAACGTAAAGATCGGCGCAACTCACGCAGGTATTACTGTCGGAGAGGACGGTGCGACCCACCAGTGTCTTGAGGATATAGCACTTATGCGCACCATTCCGGGAATGGTAATAGTAAACCCCGCAGACGCAGTCGAGGCAAGAGCGGCAGTTAAAGCCGCGCTTGAATATAACGGGCCCATGTATCTCAGATTCGGCAGACTTGCCGTTCCGGTTTTCAACGATCCCGCAAGCTACGAATTTGAGCTCGGCAAGGGCATCTGCCTTAGGGACGGAAACGATGTTACCATCGTCGCAAGCGGCGTTACGGTCGACATGGCACTCAAGGCCGCAGACTCACTCAAAGACAAAGGTGTCAGCGCAAGAGTTATCAATATCCACACTATTAAGCCTATCGACAGAGATATCATTCTCAAGGCGGCAACAGAAACCGGTGCGATCGTTACAGCTGAAGAGCACAACATTATTGGCGGCCTCGGAAGCGCAGTCGCAGAGGTCGTTTGTGAGGGTCACCCCGTTCCCGTCGTAAGAGTCGGTGTCAACGACAGCTACGGACATTCCGGAAAGGTTCCTCCACTTCTTGAAATGTACGGTCTTACCCCCGAAAATATCGTGCAAAAGGCAGAACTTGCCATAACCATAAAAAATTGATTTCTTCAAAAAGGAGATATACTATGTTTACAAAACTTGGACTTCAGGTCTATTCCGTAAGAGATCTCATAAAAGACGAAGCTTCCATGGACGCTACATTTGAAAAGCTGGCGGATATGGGATACTCCGAGCTGCAGAGCGCCGGATACGAATCCGAGACCTACGCACGCCTTGCAAAAAAGCACGGTCTCACCGTTGTCGGAACGCACTACAACTACGATAAGATAATCAACAATATAGACGAAACGATAAAGCTACATGAAGCGCTCGGGACTACGAACATAGGTCTCGGCGGATGCGGAGCACGCAGCTATGACGAGATCATGCGTTTTATCGAAGAGTACAATAAAGCCGCCGCTGTTTACGCACAGCACGGTTTTAAACTCACCTACCACAACCACTCCTTCGAGTTCGTCGAGGTCAAGGACGGCAAAAGCATGATGGACCTCTTGGTTGAAGGCTTTGACAAGGATAACATTTCTTTCGTCCTTGATACCTGCTGGGTAGCAAATGCAGGCGGCGACGTTCGCGCTTGGCTTGAAAAGCTTGCAGGAAGAGTTGACATACTTCACCTTAAGGACCTTAAAGTTCTATTTGAAAATGAGGGCAAGTGGGGAGTCAGACAGCAGCTGTGCGAGATCGGCAGAGGTAACCTCAATTGGGAAGGCATTATAAAAACAGCAGAGGATACAGGCGTTAAGCATTTCGTGGTCGAGCAGGATAACAGCTGGATCGACAACGACCCCTTCAAGTCTCTTGAAGTAAGCAAGAATTATCTTGCTAAGTTTATGAAATAACAGCACTTTACACAAGAATATATCTACCACGAAAGTTTTTTTGTTCAGGTTTTGTAATTTTAAAAAATATAAAAAAACTTTCAAAAAACGCTTGACATACGAAACCTTTCGTGGTATAATATTCTCGTTCCGCTGGTGTGGCTCAATGGCAGAGCAGCTGATTTGTAATCAGCAGGTTGTTGGTTCGACTCCGATCACCAGCTCCAAGTCCCGCAACAGCGGGGCGTAATGGGGGAATTCCCGAGCGGCCAAAGGGGGCAGACTGTAAATCTGTTGTCACTG
>CAYQEY010000070.1:0-11020 GCA_964416635.1 uncultured Lachnospiraceae bacterium
AGTGAGTTTGATCTTGCGTATTTCGCCAAGCAAAACAATACGATACCTTACGAAATACTCTGCACGATAGGTGCGCGAGTACCGAGATTTTACCGCTCGGACAGTGATGTACCGTTTGTCTAAAATCACAAATAAACGGTTACCGTTATCACGAAAATTTTATTTTAAAAGAGATTTTTTGTCTTGACTTTCGTCGGCTTATATGATATAATGATTCCGTTGGATCTTTATCCTTTTAAAAGGCTTTTTGTAACCGGCGGATTCAGTGGAAAAAACCACAGTGGAAGCAAGAAGTGATATGCCGACCGCCTGGGCAGACCTGTCTTTTACAGAGGATGGGACTGCCCGTTTTTGGTTTAAGGAGGTAGAAATGAAAAAAATAGGAATTATAATGGGAAGCGACAGCGATCTTCCGGTGGTAATCAAAGCTATCGATACGCTTAAGGAGTATGGAGTTCCGTTCGAGGTACACGTATATTCTGCTCACAGAACACCCGGTGAGGCAAAGGAATTTTCTTCTTCCGCACGCGAAAACGGGTTCGGTGCAATAATTGCAGCAGCAGGAATGGCGGCTCATCTTGCCGGTGCTGTCGCTGCAAATACCACGCTTCCCGTGATCGGTATTCCAATACAGTCTAAAAATTTAGGCGGCATGGACGCTCTTCTCTCAACGGTAATGATGCCATCCGGCATACCTGTAGCTACCGTTGCGATAGACGGCGCGACCAATGCCGCTTTATTAGCGATACAGATACTTGCCGTAGAGGATGCGGAACTGGCAGAAAAGCTTGATGCCGCACGCCGCGCGGGCGCTGAAAAAGTGCTTAAAAAGAACGCAGACATTTGCGCTGCGTACAACGTTTGAGAAAGGAGTAGCGCATGGGCGGATTTTTTGGCGTTGTAAGTAAGAAAGATGCTATTTCCGATGTATTTTTCGGAACTGACTACCACTCTCATCTCGGTCCGAGAAGAGGCGGTATGGCGGCATACGATAAGGAGATCGGTCTTCAGCGTGATATTCACAACATAGAAAACTCTCCTTTCAGAACAAAATTCGATAACATCTTTGAAGAGATGAAGGGAACATCCTCGATCGGATGTATAAGCGACAGTGATCCTCAGCCGCTGATCATACGTTCAAGTCTCGGAACCTACGCGATAAGCTTCGTCGGACGCATAAATAATGCCGAAGAACTTGTAAACGCTCTTTTGGTAAATGACAATGGGCATTTCTCTGCTATGACGGGCGGAAAGATAAATTCGGTAGAGCTTGTCTCGGCACTTATCAATCTCAAAGACAGCTTCAAAGAAGGTATAAAATTTGCGCAGGATCAGATAGACGGTTCAATGTCTTTGCTCATACTCAAGGACGACGGACATATTATTGCCGCAAGAGACAAATTCGGAAGACTGCCGGTGATTGTCGGAAGAAACAATGACGGATACAGTGTTTCTTTTGAGTCGTTTGCTTTTGAAAAGCTTGAATATACCACCGAGCGTGAGCTGGGTCCGGGTGAGATAGTAGAACTTACGCCTGACGAGCTTATAGAGCTTTCGCCTCCCGGCGAAGATCTTAAGATCTGTTCTTTCCTTTGGAGCTACTACGGATATTCAAACTCGACGTACGAGGGAGTCAACGTAGAGCTTATGAGATACAAGAACGGCGAGATACTTGCTCAAAACGACAGGAAAGCGGGATCTGCTCAGGACATAGATTACGTTTGCGGAGTCCCGGACTCGGGAACACCGCACGCAATCGGGTACTCGAATGAGAGCGATGTGAAGTTTGCACGTCCGTTTATCAAATATACTCCCACGTGGCCGAGAAGCTTCACACCGGCGAAGCAGTCCGACCGTAATAAGATTGCAAAAATGAAGCAAATACCTGTCAAGGAGCTTATAAAAGACAAAAAGCTTCTGTTTGTCGATGACTCTATCGTAAGAGGAACACAGCTCCGCGAGACGGTTGAATTTCTTTATGAAAACGGAGCAAAAGCGGTTCATATGCGTTCTGCCTGCCCGCCGATAATGTACAGCTGTAAGTACCTTAATTTCTCAAGAGCTACGAGTGACCTTGAGCTTATTGCAAGACGTACGATACTTGAGCTTGAGGGAGAGGGAGGATTTGAGTACATAGACGAGTACAGCGATCCCGCCACCGAGCGCGGCAAAAATCTTCGCTCTGCGATAGCAGAGAAATTCAAGTTTGATTCACTTGAATTTCAGTCGCTTGAAGGAATAATCAAGGCAATAGGAATAGACCCGTGTAAGCTTTGCACATATTGCTGGAACGGCAAGGGTTGATCAGGACGGAATTAAAATACGTGTAATACGAAAGGAATACGAAAAATGTCAAACAGTTACAGTGAAAGCTATAAGGCGGCAGGCGTTGATATCACAGCCGGATATCAGGCAGTGGAGCTTATGAAAAAGCATATCGCACGTACAAAAAATGAGGGATGCCTTGACGACGTCGGAGGCTTCGGCGGTTGCTTTGGTCTTAACCTTGCGGGAATGGAAGAGCCGGTCCTCGTTTCGGGAACCGACGGAGTCGGAACCAAGCTTCGCTTTGCAATGCTCGTAGATAAGCACGATACTATAGGTATCGATGCGGTAGCAATGTGCGTGAATGATATTATATGTTGCGGAGCAAGACCGCTTTTCTTTCTCGATTACATCGCTTGCGGAAAGAACTACCCTGAAAAGATAGCCGCGATCGTTGCAGGCGTTGCCGAGGGTTGCGTTCGCTCGGGTTCTGCTCTTATAGGCGGAGAGACTGCCGAGCATCCCGGTATGATGCCCGAGAACGATTACGACATTGCGGGATTCAGCGTAGGCATTGTCGATAAAAAGAAAATGATAGACAACAGCAAGATGACAGAGGGAGACGTGGTCATCGCGCTTGCATCGAGCGGAGTTCATTCCAACGGCTTCTCGCTTGTACGCAAGGTGTTTGATGTTGAAAATAATACCGAGCTTACGAAACCCTGTGCGGAATTTGAGGGAAAGAGTATTGCAGAGGTCCTTCTCACGCCAACGAAAATATACGTAAAGTCGGTTCTCGCTCTGCTTGAAAAGGTCAACGTGAAGGGAATCAGCCACATCACGGGTGGCGGATTTTATGAAAATATACCGAGATCTCTTCCCAAGGGACTTTCAGCTAAAATCAGAAAGTCGGATATAAAGGTTCTGCCCATATTCGATATGATCGCAAGGATCGGCAACGTTCCCGAAAGAGATATGTACAACACGTTTAACATGGGAGTCGGAATGAGCATCGTCGTTCCTGAAGCAGAGGTTGACAGTGCTCTTGAAATACTCCGCGCTAACGGAGAAGACGCTTACGTTATCGGCGAGATAATCAAATGCGACGATGGAGTGGTATTCTGCTGATGAACAAAGATATTACTAAGATTGCAGTATTGGTATCGGGCGGCGGAACAAACCTTCAGGCACTCATCGACGCCCAGAAGCGAGGAGAGCTCGGAAACGGCAAAATATCGCTTGTTGTCGCATCCAAGCCCGGCGTATATGCGCTTGAAAGAGCAAAGAATAACGGTATAGATTCACTCGTGCTCCCCAGAAAGGAATACGAAAATATCGCCGAATATTCAAAGGCGCTTGCCGATACGTTGACGTCGGCACAGACAGACCTTGTAGTCCTTGCGGGATTTCTTACGATCATTGATGAGCAGGTTTACGAGAGATTTCCGAATAGGATACTTAACGTCCATCCCGCGCTTATCCCTTCGTTTTGCGGAAAGGGCTTTTATGGCCTTCACGTTCATGAGGCGGCGATTCAAAAAGGAGTTAAGGTGTCGGGCGCAACCGTACATATCGTAACCCCCGAGTGTGATGCAGGACCCATCGTGCTTCAGCGTGCCGTAGAAGTCAGGCAGGATGACACACCCGAGGTATTGCAGAAAAGGATCATGGAAGAAGCTGAGTGGAAAATACTTCCCGAGGCGGTCAAGCTTTTCTGCGAGGGCAGAATAACCGTTGAAAACAACAGAGTCTATATAAAGGAGAACAAGTAAATGAAGGTATCAACTATTGCAAATGAGTTAAATTCTTTGTCTTATCACGGCAGAGGAATTATGATCGGAAAAAGCGCAGACGGAAAACGTGCGGTTACTGCTTACTTTATCATGGGAAGAAGCGAAAACAGCCGAAACCGCGTTTTTGTAGCTGAAGGCGACGCAATGCGTACAAAGGCTTATGACGAGTCCAAAATGGTCGACCCCCATCTTATCATATATTATCCCGTAAGAGTTCTCGGCAACAAGACCATCGTTACAAACGGCGACCAGACCGATACTGTATACGACCTCATGGACAAGCAGATGACCTTCGAGCAGGCGCTCAGAACAAGAGAGTTTGAGGATGATAAGCCCAACTTTACACCGAGAATTTCCGGAATCATTCATTGTGAAAACGGTGATATGAACTACGCTATGTCAATACTCAAGAGCGCTGAGGGTGACGACAGTTCCTGCGAGAGATTTACATATGCTTATTCGAATCCGATCTCCGGCAGAGCAAAATTCATCCATACCTATAGCGGCGACGGCAATCCGCTTCCTTCGTTTGAGGGCGAGCCCAAGACGCTTGAGCTTCCCGATATGGATATCGACGCGCTCACAGATCTTATATGGACTAATCTTAACAAAGATAACAAGGTGTCGCTTTTTGTAAGATACATTGATATCGAGAGCGGTAAGACCGAAACAAGAATAGTGAATAAAAACGCTTAAGGAGTCAAAAAATGAAGGAATTTGAACTTAAATACGGATGTAACCCCAATCAGAAGCCGGCAAAGATATATATGGATAACGGCGCAGATCTACCCATAGAAATACTTTGCGGACGTCCGGGATATATAAATTTTCTCGATGCTTTCAACAGCTGGCAGCTCGTAAAGGAGCTTAAGGAAGCTCTCGGACTCCCTGCCGTTACTTCATTCAAGCATGTAAGTCCCACATCGGCGGCTGTTGGAATACCGCTTTCAGATAAGCTGAAAAAGGCTTGCTTCGTTGAGGATATCGAGGGACTTGACGATTCACTTCTCGCTTGCGCTTATGCACGCGCAAGAGGAACAGACCGTATGTGCTCGTTTGGCGACTGGGTCGCACTTTCCGACGTTTGCGACGTAACTACTGCACTCATGATTAAGAGAGAGGTTTCCGACGGTATCATAGCTCCGGGATATGAGCCCGAAGCACTTGAGATACTTAAGTCAAAGAGAAAAGGAAATTACAATATCGTAAAGATAGACCCCAACTATGTTCCCGCAGCACAGGAGCACAAGCAGGTTTTCGGAATTACCTTTGAGCAGGGAAGAAATAATTTTGAGATAAACAGAGAATTGCTCTCCAATATAGTTACCGCCAATAATGATATGCCGGAGAGTGCGGTTCGCGACCTTATCGTCGCTCTTATCACCCTCAAGTACACCCAGTCAAACTCGGTATGCTACGCCATAGACGGACAGGCTATCGGTGTCGGCGCAGGACAGCAGTCGCGCGTACACTGCACAAGACTTGCAGGCGGCAAGGCAGATACATGGTTCCTTCGCCAGCACGAAAAGGTTCTCGCTCTGCCATTTAAGGATACTCTCGGAAGACCTGACCGTGATAACGTAATCGACGGATATATAAACCAGAACGAAGAGGATGTTTGCGCTGAGGGCAATTGGCAAAAATACTTTACGATCAGACCCGAGCCCTTTACAAAAGAAGAACAACGAGCATACCTCGATACTATAGACGGAGTTGCACTCGGGTCTGATGCATTCTTCCCATTCAGCGACAATATCGAGCGCGCAAAGAAGTCGGGTGTAAAGTATATCGCGGAGCCCGGCGGATCCATCCGTGATGATCTTGTAATTGAGTGCTGTGACAAGTACGGTATAACTATGGCATTTACCGGTATGAGACTGTTCCATCATTGATAACGGAGCTTTGGATATGAAGATTTTAGTGGTCGGCGGTGGCGGAAGAGAACACGCCATCATAAAAAAGATAAAAGAAAGTCCCTTGGTAGATAAGATATATGCGCTACCCGGAAACGGCGGAATAGCTGGGGACGCGGAGTGCGTAGCTATCGGTGCTAAGGAAATAGACAAAATAGTTGAATTTGCAGTTGAAAACGGAATAGATTACGCTATCGTAGCTCCTGACGATCCTCTCGTGCTGGGTGCTGTCGATAAGCTCAACAAGGCAGGTATTCCTTGCTTCGGACCTCGCGCAAATGCGGCTATAATAGAGGGAAGTAAGATATTCTCCAAAAACCTTATGAAGAAATACGGCATTCCCACCGCAAAATACGAGGTGTTCACAACCTTAGACGGTGCGCTTGACTATTTGAAGGATGCTCCTATCCCAACCGTCATCAAGGCTGACGGACTTGCGCTCGGCAAGGGCGTGGTCATTGCCATGACGAGAGACGAGGCTATTGACGCTGTAAGATCCATGATGGAGGATAAGGTGTTCGGAGAGAGCGGAAGCCGTATCGTGATCGAGGAATTTCTCACCGGTCCGGAGGTATCGGTGCTTTCCTTTACCGACGGCAAGACCGTAGTGCCCATGATATCCTCAATGGATCACAAGCGTGCACTTGACGGCGATCAAGGGCTTAATACCGGCGGAATGGGAACTATAGCTCCCAATCCTTACTATACCGATGAGATCGCAGAGATCTGTATGAGAGATATATTCCTGCCAACTGTCAACGCCATGAATGCAGAGGGAAGGACATTTAAGGGCTGTCTCTATTTCGGTCTTATGATAACCGATAACGGTCCTAAAGTTATCGAATATAACTGCCGCTTCGGAGATCCCGAGACACAGGTCGTTTTGCCCTTGCTTGATGGAGATTTACTCACCATCATGCAGGCCTGCACTAACGGCACACTCGACCAAACACCCGTAAAATTCAAGAACAGCTCGGCTTGCTGCGTTATTATGGCATCCGACGGATATCCCGGAAAGTACGTAAGCGGATTTGAAATCACAAAGGACGATGATATAAGATCTGAGGTATATATTGCCGGTGCCAAGATGACCGACGGAAAGCTCGTTAGTGCGGGCGGACGTGTCCTCGGCGTAGTTGCCCTCGGAGATACGCTGGAAGACGCCATCAACGCAGCGTACTCCGATGTAAAAAAAGTGCATTTTGACAACGCATTCTACCGCAAAGATATAGGTCGACGCGCTATGGAAGTATTTAACGACAAGTAATTCGGAGGCAATATGGTTTACAGAGTATACGTAGAAAAGAAAAAAGGACTTGAACACGAGGCTGATAGCCTTTACCGTGAAATAACCGAAATGCTCGGCATAACGTCTCTCGAAAAGGTCAGACTTTTCAACAGATACGATGTCGAAAACATTGAAAAGGACCTCTTTGATTATTCGGTAAATACCGTTTTCTCCGAACCTCAGCTTGATGAAGTAACATATGGAATGCCCGAAGGTGATTGCATAATTTTCGCGGTCGAATATCTCCCCGGTCAGTTCGATCAAAGAGCGGATTCAGCCGCGCAGTGCATACAGCTTATATCGCAAAAGGAGCGTCCCATCGTGCGCACCGCAAAGGTATATTGCCTTTACGGAAAGATAAACAATGAGGAGCTTTCAGCTATCAAAAAATACGTCATCAACCCAGTAGAGAGCCGTGAGGCGACACTTGCCGAGTTTGATACTCTCGTTGCCGAATACGATATTCCCATGTCTGTAGCTGTAGTTGACGGATTTATAAACTACGGCGAAGATGAGCTTGCGGCGATGATATCAAAGCTCGGTCTTGCAATGGATATTGACGATATTCGCTTCTGCCGTGACTATTTCAGAACCGAGAAGCGCGATCCTACAATAACCGAGATACGCATGATCGATACGTATTGGTCGGATCACTGCCGTCATACCACCTTCCTTACAACTATTGACAGCGTCAGATTTGAAGATGAAAGACTCGAGGCGGCATACAAAGATTACCTTGAAACGAGAAAAGCAATCGGCAGAACAAAGCCTGTAAACCTTATGGATATAGGCACGATAGCTGCAAAATTTCTCAAAGCCGAAGGCAGATTGCAGAAGCTTGACGAATCAGAGGAGATCAACGCTTGTACCGTAAAGATAAAGGTCAATGTTGAAGGAGAAGCCCAGGATTGGTTACTTCTCTTCAAGAACGAAACGCATAACCATCCCACCGAGATCGAGCCATTCGGAGGTGCTGCTACGTGTATAGGAGGAGCTATTCGAGACCCGCTTTCAGGACGTTCCTACGTATATGCGGCAATGCGCGTTACGGGTGCTGCTGACCCCAGACGTCCCATCAGCGAGACTATTCAGGGAAAGCTCCCTCAGAGAAAGATAGTTTCCACCGCTGCAGCAGGATACTCGTCCTACGGTAACCAGATAGGTCTTGCTACCGGTATTGTCGATGAGATCTATCATGACGGATACGTTGCAAAGCGTATGGAGATCGGTGCGGTCATAGCGGCGGCTCCCGAGGAAAACGTAAGACGTGAAGTCCCCGAAGATGGGGATATAATCATACTTCTCGGCGGACGTACCGGACGCGACGGATGCGGAGGCGCTACGGGATCTTCTAAGTCGCATACTCTCGAATCTCTTGAATCCTGCGGAGCCGAGGTTCAGAAGGGTAACGCACCCGAGGAGAGGAAGCTGCAAAGACTCTTCAGAAACAGCGAAGCAACACGCCTTATCAAACGTTGTAATGACTTTGGTGCGGGCGGTGTATCGGTTGCCATCGGAGAGCTTGCAGACGGTATTAAAATAGATCTTAACGCCGTACCAAAGAAGTACGAAGGCCTTGACGGAACAGAGCTTGCCATCAGTGAGTCTCAGGAAAGAATGGCAGTGGTCGTCGAAGCCGAAGACGTTGCACGCTTCTGCGAGCTCGCAAAGGAGGAAAACCTTGAGGCAAACGTCGTTGCAGAGGTTACCGAAGAGCCCAGACTCGTTATGAGCTGGAATGATAATATAATAGTTAATATTTCAAGAGAATTTCTCAATTCAAACGGCGCTGAAAAGCATATAGATGTTGTTGCCTCTAAGCCGGAAAGCTTTGCAAAGGAAATAAAGGGCGATTTTTCAATTCTTATGAGCGAGCTTGCAGGCGACCTTAACGTTTGTTCAAAGAGAGGACTTTCCGAGAGATTTGACTCGACCATCGGAGCAGGCAGCGTTCTCATGCCTTTCGGCGGCAAGAACCAGAGTACGCCTACACAGGTAATGGTAAACAAAATATCGGTTGAAAAGTCGGATACCGACACCTGCTCGTTTATGTCTTGGGGATATAATCCTTATATATCCGAGAAGAGCCCATACCACGGTGCTTATCTCGCCGTCGTTGAATCCGTATCAAAGCTTATTGCGGGTGGTGCTGATTTCAGCGATACTTATCTCACGTTCCAGGAATATTTTGAAAAGCCCAGAAAGGAAGCTAAGCGTTGGGGCAAACCCTTCTCGGCGCTTCTCGGCGCATTTAAGGCTCAGAAAGACCTCGGAATTGCGGCTATAGGCGGTAAAGATTCAATGAGCGGAAGCTTTGAGAACATCGACGTTCCTCCCACGCTCGTATCCTTTGCCGTAACCACGGGAAAAACCGATACGGTAACCTCCGCGGAATTCAAGGTGCCGTTCAGTAAGGTCGTTTGGCTACGCCCCGCATACGATGCCGATGGGCTTCCCATTGCCACTTCACTTATCGCACTTTACGATAAGGTCGCGGCGCTTACCGAGAGCGGTAAGGTGCTTGCGGCTTATACGCCTACATACGGCGGTGTTGCTGAGGCTGTAATGAAAATGTGCTTTGGCAATGGCGTTGGATTCAAGTATTCCGACAGCGTAAGTATCGAGGAGATATTCGGTTATTCGTACGGTTCGTTTGTGCTCGAGCTTGCCGACGGAGTAGAGGTAGAGGGAACTCTTCTTGGTGAAACTACGGCAAAGCAGGCTATCGTTTACGGCAATGCTACCGTAGATCTTGCCGAACTCTACGGTGAATACGAGAAAGTGCTCGAGGACGTTTATCCTACAAACGCTGCAGAAGCAGACGGGGAAATTCCTGCATTTTCTTACGAGGGTGAAAAAGCGGCTCCTGCAGTACTGAAGTGTGCAAAGCCCAAGGTGCTCATCCCCGTATTCCCGGGTACTAACTGTGAGTACGATTCCGCAAAAGCCTTTATGAGAGCCGGAGCGCAAACCGACATATTCGTAATAAATAACCTCAGTGCCGCTATGGTTTCCGAGTCTGTTGAGGCCTTTGTCAAGAAGATAAAGGAGTCTCAGATCATATTCGTTCCCGGTGGATTCTCGGGTGGAGATGAGCCCGACGGATCGGGTAAATTTATCACCGCATTCTTCCGAAACGGTGCTATCAAGAACGAAGTAAACGAGCTTCTTAAAAACCGCGACGGACTTATGTGCGGTATCTGTAACGGATTCCAGGCACTTATAAAGCTAGGACTCGTTCCTTACGGCGAGATTATAGATACAGATGAAAGCTGTCCCACGCTGACCTTCAACAGCATCGGACGCCATCAGTCGAGAATAGTCCGAACAAGAGTCGCTTCAAACAAGTCGCCTTGGTTATCTGAAGTCAAGGTAGGAGACGTATATTCCGTACCGATCTCTCACGGGGAAGGAAGATTCTTTGCGTCGGACGAGCTTATCAAAAAGCTTGCCGACAACGGACAGATCGCTACACAATATGTTGACCTTGAAGGTAAGCCCACTTCAAATATTCTCTATAATCCGAATAATTCGTGCTTTGCCATCGAGGGAATTACGTCGCCGGACGGACACGTGTTCGGTAAAATGGGTCATACCGAGAGATACAACAGCGGTCTTTACAAGAACGTCGAAGGCAACTACGATATGAAGATATTTGAGTCAGCAGTAAAGTATTTCAAATAATAATAATAAAAAGCACGCAGGCTTGATATGCACCCCAAAAGTTAGACACTTTTGGAGGTGCATATTTTTATGACAAA
>CAYQEY010000071.1:0-10978 GCA_964416635.1 uncultured Lachnospiraceae bacterium
CGAAGATAAGGACAACTGCCAAAACAGCAACGACAAGCAACGATATAAGTATTCCTATCTTGCGCCTGCGCAAAAGGCTTGACGCTTTTCGTTGTTCGCGTGTTTCTATCATCTGTTCTTTCTCCTGACTATTACGAATATTCCCGCGCACAGAGAAATGAATACGGGAACGAGAGCAAGCACCAGTGTGTATTGGGTAGCTGCCTCTGTAGTGATGCTTTCTATTTCGTAATTTGCGAATTTCTTGTAATCAAGTCCTACGGGAACCGGCTCACGTCCGCTCATCTGGAGAGCGGAGAGCATAAAGTCGCTGTTTCCGTACACGTTGGAGGTTATATATCTGGAGTTCATGAATTCGACCGAGCCGCAGAGCATGACGTATGCGGAGTCGTCCATGGTCGTGTACATCTCCTGCTCATAGTGCTGCTCGACCGATATTGCCATAAGCTTAAAGGGATTGGTCTTGGTAGCCGAAGCCATTTCGCGGTCGTTTGCCCATGCGGTGGCACTTGAGCTTGACGTGAAGGCGTCGAACACTCTTCTGTTGGGGAAGCCGGGATTGTAACCCATGGTATACCTGATACCGTTATCGGTGTCCTCGACCTCGCTCGGCGAATAACTGGGAGAGTAGTAGATCGCCGCGGTGTCCTCAAATACTACCATAGGGGGAGTAGAGCGGTTTGCCTTCAAGCTTTCGCTCCAAGCATCCATGAGGATATTGGTCGCGTAGGTGGCGACTACGGACGAGCTGTCTCCGAGCAGCGAGCTTGCACTGTCGCGAACTCTGTATATCTCTTCTCCGGACTGACGGACAGCAAGTCCCCAATCGGCAAGAAATTCCTCAAGCTGTGGAAGCTCGCCGACATCGGGAGAGATAAATACCATATACGAGTTTCTGTCCTCGAGGAACGCGTCGAGCTTATCTATCTCGCTTATTGCCGATGTTCCGTCGCTGCTTGAAAGGAAGTCATCTCTGGGATCGAAGGTGATGAGTATTCTGCATTCCTCGGGTATATCCTGAGTTGATAGGTCGATGGGCATATGCTTATATCCGGCATCCTCAAGGACCTGAAGCATACCGTAGGTATAATTGCCGTCGCTGTCCTGAGCAGTGATCCTCTCTCCGTGACCGATCGTGTAGCAAGCAAGCGGAGTTTCGGCTCTGGTTACCGCGAGTATGGACGAAGCAAACGCCTTTTCACCGTTATATCCATACGCTTCGCTGTTTACGAACACGAAGAAGCTGCGTAGCGTGCGGACCCTGTATTCGGTTCCGCACTCGATGATAACGCTGTCCTGCGCCAGAGTATCGGTGTTGGAGGAGAGATATTTTGTAAATCTTGAAGGATTTGTTATGGAATCCTTATATTCCGTAGTTATGTAGTCGGGAAATTTTGCGCGGAGCTCTTCGGCGTTCTGAACGACGTAGTTTGTCGTTTGGTCTGCCTCGAGCACATCTCTCTCCTGACAGAAGAGAATGTTTATCATAACGTGCTCGTCACGCGCGCCCTCGTCGCCTGCGGAAAGACCGTTGGCGGCGTTATATGCGGCATTGTCCGCTCTGAATTTGTTTATCATTTCGATGGGGGAGTCCTCATCGTCGTCCTCGTCACTGACCTCGATGAGCTGATAACACTCGTCGGAGATCGTGAAGTGGAGATCGGGGGTGAGGTCTATATACCATCTGAAGCGCTCGGTAAGGAGCGAGAAGACCACGTTGAGTATTATGACGGCGGCGATGATGAGAGCCGTGATCGCGACCGATGTGCCGCCGTAGCGCAGCTTGCGTCCGGTT
Source organism: uncultured Lachnospiraceae bacterium (assembly GCA_964416635.1). Taxonomy (GTDB): domain Bacteria; phylum Bacillota; class Clostridia; order Oscillospirales; family CAG-272; genus HGM12713. The sequence continues at coordinate 1,796 of CAYQEY010000071.1, forward strand.
GATGCTTTTAATTTCATATTTCCTTATCCTTTCCGATCTGTCAACCCCAGCGGCGCTTGTCGTAAACGCGCACCGTAAGGAGAAGAAAGATTCCCGTAATAGATACGTAGTAAAGCAGTGCGGACGGGTCGAACTGTCCTGCCGAGAAGGGTGCAAATCTGCTTACGAAGCATACCCAGTCGATGATGAAGCGTATCGTGTAATTTTCGATATAGCCGTTGACCATATTCAAAAGAAGCATTGCGACGATGATAGCCACGGTTATGATAGCTGCGGCAAGCTGGTTTTCGGTAAGCGAGGAAACGAACATACCGATGGCAATAAACGCCATACCGATGCAGATTATACCGAGTGTGCTTGAAATTATGCTGACACCAACGGGGCCGACAGCCGAGGCGTAGGCGTCGTTAAGTCCCTCGGAATTAGCGTAAGCATAGAGAGGGAAGAAGTTTATGCAGGATGCCAGGACCGTGCCGAGGAAGAGCGTGAAAGCGGCAAAGAATTTGCCGAGCACCATGCCCCAGAGCGAAACGGGGGCAGTGAGCAGCAGCTGCTCGGTCCGCAACTTCTTTTCCTCGGAAAAGAGCTTCATCGTAAGCAGGGGGATGAGTACGATGAAGGAAAATATTATGTAGGTGAAATAGTCTGATGTGTCGTAGGTCTGAGAGCCGAGGGTCGTGTAACAGCAGAGAAGTGCCGATACCGCAAGGAACACGCCCACGTAAACATATCCGATGGCGTTCAAAAAGTAGGAACGCAGTTCTTTTTTATAAATTGCAAACATATACTTGCCTCCTTATTCTTCTTCGTCGTCGTTTGAGAAGAGGGCAGAAAATTCGTTCTCTGCGTTTCCGCGATTCTTATCGGCGATGTTCTTGGCGATCTCGTGCTCGGCGCGAACGCGGCGGGGTGCTCTTTGAGTGCCCTTTCTTTCATAGCGGTTAGAGCCGTCTGTCTGGTCAACGATAGCAACGAAGATGTCCTCAAGGCTCATGCCGAGTGCCTCCATTCCGACGAGCGGCCAATTCTTTTCCGCGAGTGTGTAGAACAGGCTCTTGCGGATATCGACGCCGACCTCGGTCTCGATATTGAAGGTGTATGCATCTCCGTCGCGTCCCGAAAGGAGCTCGGCGTGGATGATCCCCGGTTTTGCTTTGAGCATCGCGAGAATTTCCTTCTGCGGACCGCAGATCTTAAGGCGGAAGCGGCGGTTGCTCTCGACAACTCGTGTGATGTTCTCGGTGAGCTCATCGGCAACTATCTTGCCCTTGTTGATGATGACTATTCTGTCGCAGACAGCCTGAACTTCTTGAAGAATGTGCGTCGAGAGGATGACCGTGTGGTCGCGACCGAGATTTCTCAGCAGGTTGCGGACCTCGATTATCTGCTTGGGGTCAAGACCGACCGTAGGCTCGTCGAAAATGATGATCTCGGGGTTTCCGATAAGCGCCTGAGCTATGCCGACTCTCTGGCGGTAGCCCTTGGAAAGGTTCTTGATAAGGCGTTTATAGACATCCTTTATTTTTACGACCTCGCAGATCTCCTCGAGATGCTTGGTACGGTTGAGGGTACAGCCCTTGAGATTGTACGCAAATATAAGATATTCCTCTACCGTCATGTCAAGATACAGCGGGGGCTGCTCGGGAAGATATCCGATGTGCTTTTTTGCCTCCATTGGGTCGTCAAGGACGCTGACGCCCGCAACCTCGACGATACCCGAGGTGGAGGACAGATATCCTGTAAGAATGTTCATTGTGGTACTCTTTCCCGCGCCGTTCGGACCGAGAAAACCGACGATCTCGCCCTTTTTGACTTCAAAGCTGATATCGTCAACGGCACAGTTAGAGCCATAATTTTTTACCAGATGCTCTATTTTTATCATGTTAGGAATTCCTTTCCTTTATTTTTCTCTGAATAGTTGCACTTCGCACGATTAGACAGAGTACATTATACCATATAATTATAAACATTTTGTGAATTATTTCAACATTTCTCGCCCGTATTATGATTTTATTGTGAACTTTGCGGAGTGAAGGTTTACTGATGAGAGCTTCCGTCGGTTCTGATAAGATGACCCTCCTGTATTGCCGCAAAAGTTGCTGCCGCACATACAACACCGCCGCTGTATCCTATTTCAATAAAGTTCAAAGTCAGCGGCAGGATAAACAGCATTGCTCCGGTTATTTTGTTTGCTACGGTATGTTTAACGGCAAATTTTTTGTGAACGGCAAAGCCCGAGATGATATTCACGATCTTTATTGCCGCGATGATCCCTATCCATACCCAAAGCCATACCGGGACTTTTATGACGGGAAGCAACTTAACCATACAGACCAAAACAAAAATGAGATCGGCGACGCTGTCGAATTTGGAACCGAATTCGCTCGCCGTGTTTGTTTTTCTCGCAATGGTGCCGTCAAACATATCGGTCAGTCCTGCCGATAAATAAAAGGCATAAAACATCGGAGAAAGCGCGGAGCAGAACAAAATGGGTATGCTGAACAGTATCCTGCACGCTGTCAATAAATTTGCCATTGCTATCATCTCCTTTGAATATCTGTTCCTGCTTACAGAAACGGGCAATCCCTATATGGGACTGCCCCGGACTACTGACAAACTCGATTTGCAGAGCCTGACACTGTAAAATTGCACAAAAACGAACTCCACTTTTCTCTTTGACACAAAAGGCGCAAAGAGAAAAGTTCGCAAAAGAGAAACGCCGAAAGGAGCGTTTCGCGGCTTGCGAGCCGCGAGAAGGGCTACGCGCCCTTCACCGCGCCGCCTTTTGAAAAAGGCGGGCGAAAACTTTTGTGCAATATGCTTGTGCGAATATGTTTATCAGCAAACTGTGGGCAATCCCTCTATGGGACTGCCCATTCATTCAAAATTATGTGGTTTTTATTCTTCCTCGTCTTCCGTTGCAAACGAGTTGCCTGCTTCGGGACGCATAGTCGGGAAGAGGAGAACATCGCGGATGGAAGCGGAGTCGGTAAGGAGCATTACGAGTCTGTCGACGCCGAATCCGAGACCGCCCGTAGGGGGAAGTCCGTGCTCGAGAGCCATGATGTAGTCATAGTCGACCTGTGCGGTGGTATTGGGGTCAAGAGCCTTACGGTCAGCGATCTGCTTTTCGAATCTTGCCTTCTGGTCGATGGGATCATTGAGCTCGGAGAATGCGTTACCGAATTCGGTCGCGTTGATGAAGTACTCAAATCTCTCGGTAAATGCCGGGTCGGTGGGCTTGCGCTTGGCGAGCGGCGAGTTTTCAACGGGATAATCGTAGATAAACGTAGGCTGAATGAGGTTTTCCTCAACGAAGGCATCGAAAAATTCAACGAGGATGGCACCCTTTGTGGGTATCTCGGGAAGCTCGACGTGCTTTTCCTTTGCGATGGCAACAGCTTCCTCGTCCGAAGAGATCTCTGAAAAATCAACGCCTGAATACTTCTTGACAGCCTCGATCATAGTGAGACGCTCCCAGTGGCTAAGATCGATCTCCTTGCCCTGATAGGTTATCTGCATGGTTCCGCAGACCTCCATTACGAGCTTCTTCATCATTTCTTCGACAAGGTCCATCATACCGCGGAAATCGGTGTACGCCTGATAGAGCTCGATCGTGGTGAACTCGGGGTTGTGCTTGGTGTCCATACCCTCGTTGCGGAAGATACGTCCTACCTCGTATACCTTCTCAAAGCCGCCGACGATAAGGCGCTTTAAGAAGAGCTCTGTCTCGATACGGAGGACCATATCGATGTCAAGCGTGTTGTGGTGGGTAACGAAGGGGCGCGCGGCGGCGCCGATCTCGACCGTCTGAAGGATCGGTGTGTCGACCTCAAGAAAGCCTTTTTCGTTCAGGAAGGAACGGAGAAAGTTTATTATCTTGCTTCTCATTATAAACGTATCGCGAACGCTCTCGTTCATAATGAGGTCTACCTCTCTGTGGCGGTACTTTGCATCGATGTCCTTAAGTCCCTTGAACTTTTCGGGCAGCGGACGCAGGGATTTGGCGAGCATCTCGAAGTGAGTGGCGTGTACCGACACCTCACCGCTGTTGGTCTTAAAGACTATTCCGCGAACGCCGACGATATCGCCGATGTCGTAGTTCTTTTTGAAGGAAGTGTAGTCATCCTCGCCGATGTCGTCTCTTTTGACGTATACCTGTATCTCGCCGTTTCTGTCGGCGATATGCGTAAAGGAAGCTTTGCCCATGATCCTTCTTGACATAAGTCTGCCGGCGATGGATACTTCCTTACCTTCAAACTCTTCAAAGTTATTTTTGATCTCGTCCGAATGTGCATTTACGTCGAACAAAGTTTTTGCAAATGGGTCCTTTCCTTCGTCAACGAGCTTCTGAAGCTTTGCTCTGCGGATAAGCTCCTGCTCGGAAAGGGAAACATTCATTTCGCTCATTTTTTTCTCCTAAATTACAATGTAGAATGATTTATCAGGGACATTATACTATATTTTTTTACTGCTGTCAACAAAAAGCGAATATTTTTGCATTATTTAAGCTCAAGTGAGTCGATATACAGAAATTCGTGGGCATCGATAAGCGACGTTGTGGGGATCTCTGCAGAGGCTCCGCACCTTTTGCAGGTGATCTTCAGTCTGTCGGGCAAGAACTCAAGCTCGTAGTCGCCCTCTTTGCCGTCGGTACAGTTGCACTTTATTTTTCCTTCCTCGTCGAGCTCCTTTATCATATAGGTCAGTATCTCGATTATCTGCGGGTCGCTGACAGTCTGCTCGCCGTGAAGCGCTTCAAAGCTGTTTATGCCGTTTTCCTCGAGAAGGTCGAGCAATTCAAGCTCGCTGCGCGAAAGCTCTGCCTTTACTCTGTTCGTCTCGCCCATCAGGGCAATATTCATACCCGAATACGGGCAGGCAAGCGCAAAGAGCTCCTTCGAGAAGAACACCGATGAATTAACGGTGAAGTAATGCGGCGTGGGGCAGAAGAGGCAGGGAACGGTGAAGCGTACCTTTGAGTCTTTGGTGTACACGAGTGTCATCTCGCTTCCGCCGCAGTCGCATTTGAGTTTTACCATATCCGCAGACAGATTGAAAAGTCCGACGATGCTCATAGTTCCCGCTCCGCATTTCGGACAGCGGTATGCTACAGTGGTCTGCTTGGAATCAAGTATCATAATAACCTCACAAAATCTCAAATTGGGACTGTCATATCCGAGCGCATGAATTCGAATATGACAGTCCCGCTATGTTTTGGCTCTGCCGCGAGACTCGCGGCCTGTGCCGGTCTATACACCCGAGACGGGTGTCGACTTAATTACTTTCCGATCTTTTTCATCACGTTGTCTTTTACAACTATGGAAGGCTCATAAGCCGCGGTAATTCTCTGACTTTCTTCTTTAAGATTCTCGCTCAGAATATCGTTCTTTACGTCTGCCTGCCAAGCGGTAATGGTTCCGATCTCTTCAAAGTAACCGATGACATAAGAAGAAGAAACCTGTACTACCTCGGTCGTGTAGTCGCCCTTTGCTCTTTCGGGGTCAAACATCCAAGCGTCGAAATCGTCGCTTGCGAGCTGACCGGGAGCATAATCCTTAAGCTCGGAGTAGCTTCCCGCACCGGATGTTTTTGCGGTTTCAAGGAAGGATTCGAGGGTGAGTGCATCGAGCTTTGCAAGAGCCTCGAGCGCGCTTGCTGCAGCGCTTGAGGATGTGAACACCATGTAAGCACCGTTGCGAACGAGAGTCTCGTCGATGTATCTGGGTTTTACCATAAGGTAAACGTCAGCGATGAATTTCTTATCGGTAGCCTCTGTTACCTCTGCGCCGTCAGCTCCGTCGCCCTCGTCAATGACAAATGTCTCGCCTGCTTTTCTTTCGGTGTCGAAGAGCCACTTCATACTCTCGCTTTCTTCCTCACCCTCTGCGGGAGCTGTGTACTTTGCATTTTCATTAAGAGTGAAGCTCTCCTCGTATATGAGGTCGCCGTAAAGGTCGCTCTTGAGCGAGTTGAGGAATTCTCCGTACTCCTTGGTAACCTCTACGCCGTAAGCATAGAATTTATCTTCTTTTTCCTCGACGTCATCCGCAGCGGTGTCTTTTCTGTCGTCTGCCATGAACTCTTCGATCAATTTTGCGATCATGGCATCCTTGATCTTTTCCTCATCCTCTGCTGCCGGAGGCTTCTTATCCGTTGCAAGCTCCTCGGATTTCGCGATGCTTTCGTAGGACGACTCATAGGTATCCTCGAGGAAGTAGGTCATAGCCGCCTTGAGAAATTCGTCTTTATCGGTGATAGTGGCAAGTGCATTGACTTTTTCTATCGTGAGAGCTATTTCTGCCTTGTAAGCCGCAAGTATTTCTTCTTCGTGATCCTCAGCCTTTGCATCCTCTCCGATCTCTGCGAGAACGTCCTTGGATACCTGATCGTATTTTACTTCAAACGAGTAGTTGAGGAAGTCGACGAGGTCGTAATTCTTGGGATCTGCATTGTATTTTGAGTCGATGATGTCGACAGTTACAGCCGAATCAAGCTTATCGATAAGTTCGCTCTCCGCCTTGCTTGCAAGCGCTGTGAGCTCCATTGCCTTCTTGACGTCCGACTCATTTACGCCTTTGCCGAAGTAGTATGTAAGACATTCCTTATCGGAAAGGTAGAGGTACTGATCGTTATAGTTGCTGTTCATATAGAGCGAGTACTTGATGGTCATGAACATATCGTCAAGCTCTTGCTTGATGTTATCCTTATCGTCATCATCGAGGGTGATGTCGTTTGCCTTTGCTTCCTCACAGTATGCGAGAATGGTCTTTGCCTTGTCTACCGTTTTGTCTATGAAGAATTCCTGCCAGGTCTTATCGGTATAGCCGTTTGCAAGGATCTGGTCGTAGGTCGCCGATCCGATGACCTGCTCGGAAAGAGGGAGACCGCTGTTGCTTCCCGTATTGAGAGAGCAGTTGTCCTTGAAGGTCGTGTAGGTAGTGTCGGAAGTGAACTCGCTGTACGCGCTCTGGAAGAAATAGTTCATCATATTCCGGCTGATCTTGAAGTTTTCACTCTTCATAGCCGTGGTATGTCTGGGGATAATTCCTGCGGAAGATACGATAGATGCCGCGCAAACGACGACAACGCCTATCATAACGACCGAAACAATCAGCGAGAGAAGCCAACCCGGCATTCCCGAAGATGTTTTCTTTTTGTTAGAGATTTTCATTTTTCCCATGTTTGGGTCCACCTTTACTTTTATTTTTAATTGTAAAAAGTTACACTCACATATTATACAATGTTACAATGATGAAAGATTGAACTTTTTATGAACAATATATGAATTTCTTGCTTTATATGTGATTGCAGTATAATTTTTGAAGTTACATATTCATTATTACGGGGAGAACCATAGGTTTGCGCTTGGTTTTTGCATAGAGGAACTTGGAAAGGTCGTCCTTGACGGCGTTCTTGAGCTCCATTCTGTCGATATGCGAGCGCTCGAGCGAGCGGCAGATCGCATCGGAAGCTATCTGTCTGATCTCTTCCATCAGCTCTTCAGCCTCGCGGACATAGACAAAACCGCGCGAGACTACGTCGGGACCCGACAAAAGCAGTCCCGAATCGACGTCGACCGATGCGACGACTATGATTATTCCGTCCTGCGAGAGGTGCTTTCGGTCTCGGAGAACTATGTTTCCGACGTCGCCCACTCCGTATCCGTCGACGAGGATCTTGCCCGAGGGTACGATTCCCGAGAATTTTGCTCCGCGCTTGTCTATTTCAAGCACCTTTCCCGTTTCGGAGATGAATATATTCTGTGCGGGTATTCCCATATCAAGTGCGAGCTCGCGGTTTGCGTTAAGATGGCGGTACTCTCCGTGTATGGGCATAAAATACTTGGGCTTCAGAAGTGCCATAAGGAGCTTCAGCTCTTCTTGGCAGGCGTGTCCCGAGACGTGGACCTCTACCGAGCGGTCGTGAAGCACGCTGACGCCGTTTTTGGTCAGCTCGTTGATTATTTTTCCCACAAGCTTTTCGTTACCGGGAATCGGGCTTGAGGAAAGCACGACGAGGTCGCCGTATCCGAGCGAGACCTGAGAGTGGTCGGAAAACGCCATACGGTAGAGTGCCGACATGGGCTCGCCCTGGCTTCCCGTCGTAATGAGCGTCACCTGCTCGGGCTTGTAGCGCTTTATTTCGTTGATGTCGATAAGCACGCCCTCGGGAACCTTCATATATCCCAGCTCGACCGCCGCACCGACGATATTGAGCATACTGCGCCCCGTAACGGCTACACGCCTGCCGTGGCGTGCGGAAACATCGATTATCTGCTGAACGCGGTGTACGTTTGACGAGAAGGTAGCGATCACTATACGCTTGTCGGCATTTGTGTTAAAGATATATTCAAGAGATTTTCCGACCGTCTTTTCGGATGGGGTGAAGCCCGGTCTTTCGGCATTGGTAGACTCGCACATCAGCATAAGCACGCCTTTTTTGCCTATCTCGCCGAGCCGCGCAATGTTCATCATTTCGCCGTCGATCGGCGTGATATCGAGCTTGAAATCTCCCGAATGTACCACAACTCCCTGCGGGGTCGTTATCGCAAGACAGCATGCGTCGGCAATCGAGTGGTTGACATGGATGAATTCAACCGAAAACTGCCCGAGCTTTACGACATCGCCCGCCGATACGCAGTGAAGCGACGGCTCGTAGGGCAGTACGTGCTCTGAAAGCTTGTTCTTCAGTATTCCGAGAGTGAGCCGAGTGCCGTAAATGTCGGGGTTTATCTGCCGTAGAATGTACGGAATGGCTCCGATGTGGTCCTCATGACCGTGCGTCAGTAAGAGCCCGCGTATCTTGTCCGAATTCGCCTCTAAATAGGATATATCGGGAATTACAAAATCAACACCGAGCATATCTTCGTCCGGAAAGGCAATTCCACAGTCTACAATTATTATATCGTCTCCGTATTCAAGTACAGTGATGTTCTTTCCTATCTCTCCAAGTCCCCCAAGCGGTATGACCTTGAGCTTTGATTTTTCTTTTCTTGGCATATGTTCTCCTTTGCATTAAAGTTAGTTTTTTATTGGTTTTTTTGCGACTTTCTTGAAAGAAAGTCGCCCAAAGAACTTCCTACGAGGAAGTTATTTGTATCAAGGCCGGTTTATGCGGTTTAAATTTGATAACGAGTATTTTTTTCTGAGGAAGCTTTCTCGGACAGCTCATCGCTACCGA
>CAYQEY010000072.1:0-10593 GCA_964416635.1 uncultured Lachnospiraceae bacterium
CCTCCGGGAGGGAGGGGGACCGCGATAGCGGTGGAAGGAGCCTGCGTTACTCCCGTTTTGTGCCGATTTCATTGTAACGCACTCTCCCCCGTGTCATCCTGAGCGAAGGGCGCAGCCCGAAGTCGAACGCGGAGCGCGACACGCAGTGTCGGGATCTACGTGGGAGGGGACGGTTTGGGACGGTTGCATATTCCGTCCGAGATCCTGCTCGGCTTCGCCTCGCACTGCTTCGCAGTTCGACTCGCTTTGCTCGCTCAGGATGACACGGACGTTGATGACACGGACGGTTCGGGAATGGGTCCGCGTTAAATTTTTATTATGTGTTGCGGGGACATGGATGGGTGAGGAGTTTTGAGAAAGATCGCATCCAAAGTCTGCGATATAACACGAACGCCCGGCAACTTGTTGCGGGGGACGACTGTCCCTACGAACTATCTTTTTTGTTTCGCCTTGTTTCTTATCCGCCTCAAAGGTTAACCTCTATTGCCCACGCCGTTATGGCTGAGTTTTCGACTTACAAAAATATCGTTCTAACAAGAAAATCGGTATTTTGCACTATTTATTTATCGTCAGCCTTCAAGATCGTTCCATCGGTACACTTTACGGTATATGTCCCAGTGCCTGTGTTCCATGCAGATCCTTTTTTAATTTCTTTCCATTGCTTTTTGGTGCCGTTGAAATTTATTGTTTGCAGATTATAACAGTATGCAAATGCCATTTCGTCTATTTGTTTCATACCTAAAGATATATTGATAGTTTCCAAACGCTCAACTTTTTGAATATTTTTTGTCAATACCCCTTGAAAATTATTTGATTTTACGTTATACTATTAAGGATTGGAATTATAATTAATGGAGGTCATTTATGGCACAGGCATTAAACAAACTCACAAATTTCAAGGGCATCGACGGTCCCGTTCTTACGATCGTTATGGACGGAGTAGGTCTTGCACCCGATACTGTCTCCAATGCAGTTGCGAGCGCTTACACACCTACACTCGATATGCTTATGAAAAACTATCCCATGGTGTCTCTTAAAGCTCACGGAACGGCAGTAGGTCTTCCTTCCGATGACGACATGGGCAACTCCGAGGTAGGACACAACGCTCTCGGTGCAGGTCAGGTATTCGCACAGGGTGCAAAGCTCGTCTCCAACTCCATCGAGTCGGGTAAAATGTTTGTATCCGACACTTGGCAGGCAGTCATTTCCAACGTAAAAACTTCGGGCGGAGTTCTTCACTTTCTCGGTCTTTTCTCGGACGGTAACGTTCACTCTCACATCGATCACCTGAAGGCCATGATCGTAAAGGCTAAGGAAGAAGGTATAGCAAAGGTACGCGTCCACATCCTTATCGACGGACGTGATGTCGGCGAAACGAGTGCGCTTGACTACATCCTTCCCTTTGAAGCATTTATCGCAGATCTTCGCTCCGATGATTTTGATATCAAGATCGCATCCGGCGGCGGAAGAATGAAGATCACCATGGACAGATACGAGGCAGACTGGTCTATGGTAGAGCGCGGATGGCAGACTCACGTTCTCGGAGAGGGCAGACAGTTTGCATCTGCCGCAGAGGCAGTTGAGACCTACCGTGCGGAGCTCGGAGTAATAGACCAGGATCTCCCCCCATTCGTTATCGCCGAAAACGGCGCTCCCGTCGGAACCATCAATGACGGTGACAGCGTTATATTCTACAATTTCCGCGGCGACCGCTCCATTGAGATATCCAAGGCATTTGATGCCCCCGCAGGTGAATTCGACAAGTTCGACCGCAAGCGCGTTCCGGCTGTTGTTTACGCAGGTATGCTCGAATACGACGGCGACCTTCACATCCCCTCGCGCTACCTTGTTTCTCCCCCCGAAATAACGAATACAATGGGAGAGTACCTCACTCTTACGGGCGTAAAACAGCTTGCAATTTCCGAAACACAGAAGTACGGACACGTAACCTATTTTTGGAACGGTAACCGTTCCGGCAAGTTCTCCGAGGAGCTTGAGACCTATATCGAGATTCCCTCGGATGTAGTTCCTTTCGAACAGAGACCTTGGATGAAGTGTGCTGAAATCACCGACAAGATTATCGAGTGCCTCGAGTCAGGCGAATATAAGTATCTTCGTGTAAACTTCCCCAACGGTGATATGGTAGGACACACAGGCTCGCTTCTCGCAACAAGATGCTCAATGGAAGCACTTGACATTCAGCTTGCGCGCATCCTCAAGGTGCTTGACAAGGTAGGCGGAGTTGCCGTCATTACAGCAGACCACGGAAATGCCGACGAGATGTACGAGATGGACAAGAAGTCGGGTATGCCCAAGACAGACAAGAACGGCAACTACAAAGCCAAAACCAGCCATACACTCAATCCCGTTCCCTGCATCATTTACGACAACGTAACCAATGGTGCCTACGCGGTAAAGCCTGACGAGGGCAAGTTCGGACTTTCCAATGTTGCGGCTACCATGGTAAATCTCCTCGGCTACGAGGCTCCCGAAATGTGGGACGAAAGCATTATAGACGTAAAGTAATGCTTTCTTGAAAATAAAAAGGCTGTAAAAAAGTTTTACACTGCAACGATTGCAGGCGACTTTTTTACAGCCTGTTTTTATATTTATATTTTTATAATTCTTCTCTGTAATCGATCGGAGCGCTTTCGGGGTCAGGTTCGAAATCCTCTTTGGAAGCTCCGCAAAGCGGGCAAACCCAATCATCGGGAAGATCTTCATAATCAGTATTGGGTTCAATTCCGTTATCAACGTCACCGTTGCAAGGCTTATAAACGTAACCGCAAAGTTCACAAATATAATTCATAATGTCCTCCATAAAGAATTATTTTAAAATTAACAGTATATATAATAATACTATTACCTGTATTTTGTCAATATAAATATTGCATTTTTGACACAACTTTTTCATTTTTGTATATATGTACTATATTTGCATATCTTTTTTAGACAATATGTACATTTTGCTGAAGTTCTACCAAAACTCATTTTACATATAATTTTGTAGTAACTTGTTTGAGGTAAAAATGGATAGGCTTAAGAAATTTTTCATAAACGGGATATTGATGACCGCCGTTGCATTGGCAACGCGCTATGTATCTGTAGGGTTCAATATATACATATCAAATAAGATAGGCGAAGTCGCCATGGGCTTATTCACTCTGATATCAAGTGTATACGGTTTTGCCCTTACGCTTGCCACATCGGGTATATCTCTTGCCACTACCAAACTCGTATCGGAGGCTATGGGAATAGGGTCGCTGAAACATGAATACAACACCTTTGCGACAGTACGTGCCGTTATGAAGAAAAGCCTGTTGTTTGCAGTTTCGATAAGCTCCTGCACGGCATTTCTGCTCTTTCTCAGCGCCGATTTTTTGGGAACTGCTATTCTCGGCGACGCTCGCACGGTTCCGTCGTTGCAAATACTTGCCTTTTCGCTCCCTCCAATCGCTCTCTCATCATCAATGAGCGGATATTTCACAGCCCTGAGACGTGTGTATAAGAATGCCGCGGTCCAGGTACTTGCTCAGGCGACACGAATCTACCTGTGCATAATTTTGCTCTCTGCTGTGATCAGCAACGATATAGAAAGCTCCTGCGTTGCGATAGTATCCGCGACGACCGCATCGGAAATACTGTGCTTTTCGTTTCATGCCTTTCTTTTTGCCCTCGAACAAAAAAAGAGCAAGAAGCTCTTCGGCGCGCAAAGCTCCGATGCAGACAAGAAGCTTTCCGGAAAACTTATAGGTATAACCGTGCCGGTTGCGCTAAGTGCGTATATGCGTTCGGCCCTTGTAACCATAGAGCATCTGCTTATTCCTTGGGGACTTGAACGAAGCGGGGTCGGAAGGGATGCTTCACTTGCGGCGTACGGGACACTACACAGCGTTATTTTTCCTCTCGTTCTTTTTCCGTCTGCCATATCATCCTCGTTTGCAGGTCTCTTGATCCCCGAAATATCCGAATCAGATGCCGCCAACGATACCGATCGCATAGAACGTATAGTTTCCCGTGTCATGAAAACGGTGTTGATATATTCAATAGGCACTGCGGGCATAATTATGTGTCTTTCAAGTGAGCTGGCATCGGTCTTGATACCCAAAACCGATGCGGCATTATATATCATCATGGTAGCCCCGTTGATCCCGATAATGTACCTCGACACGTCGGTCGATTCGATACTCAAAGGGCTTGGATATCAGTTCTACACAATGATAATAAATATAGTAGATGCTTCTCTTTCGGTAATTCTCGTTTGGCTCCTGCTTCCGCGCCTCGGTATAATGGGATACGTAATAACCGTATATTTTACCGAGATAATCAACGCCACGCTCAGCATAACCAAGCTCCTGGTCGTTACAAAGCCGAAAATCAAATTCTCCGATTGGATAATTAAGCCTGTTTTTTCAATAATAATTTCCACCGCGCTCATACGACATCTTCTCGGATATATTAACAGCTTCGCGCAAAACAGAGCGGATATATTCTGCCACGTATTATTTACAGCAACCGTGTATCTGCTCCTGCTCGTACTGCTTCGCGCCATTTCTCCAAGAAAAATAAAACGCTCAGTCATTGGTTTTTTAAGATCATAGTATCTTCAGACAGACAAAGAAAAAGGCCATTTGCCGTAAAGCAAACAGCCTTGATCTTTAAAAGTTATTACATACTGACAAGGAAGAAACGCAGAGCAAACAAAACTGCAATGCAAGCAACTACGATATCCTTCTTTGTGAACTTGCCTGTTACAAGTCTGATGATGACATACGAAATAGCACCGATTGCAATACCGTTGGAGATAGAGTAGGTCAAGGGCATCATAATAAGTGCAAGGAATGCGGGAACTGCCGAAGCGATATCAGACATATCAACTTTTGCAAAGCCCTTAAGCATAAGAACACCTACATAGATAAGTGCGGGAGCAGTTGCGCAAGCGGGAACGATAGCGGCAACAGGTGTAAGGAAGAGACAAACAAAGAAGCAAGCCGCCGTTACGAGAGAAGCAAGACCGGTTCTTCCGCCTGCTGCTACGCCTGCAGCCGACTCAACGTATGTCGTACAGGTGGACGTACCGACTACCGCACCGGTGAGAGTAGCGATAGAGTCGGATGCCATAGCCTTATTGATATCGATGGGGTCCCCGTTCTCATCAAGCATATCTGCCTGAGAAGCGGTTCCGTACAGAGTACCGATAGTATCGAACATATCAACGAGAGTAAACGTGATAACAAGCACAATGGCATTGATCACATTGGAAGCACCTCCGGAGAATATGCCAAAGCCCTTAAATGCGCCGAGGAAGCCGTACTGACCGAAATCCATGAAGGACTGACCGATCATTTCGATCTTGAACTCGGGTAGGGTCCAGGTCGTGAGATAGTAAAGAACGGTAACAGATGCGATGGCAATGATGACCGAACCTTTTACCTTCTTCTTTTCGAGGACTGCAATGGCGAACAGACCGAGCAATGCGAGCACTACGGGAGCAATAGCCTTCCATGCATCGAAGAATGCCTTACCGCTGACCGCGCCGTGGAAATCAAAGAATTGAACGAATGTGTACTGATTAGCCTGAATGATACCGACATTCTTAAATCCGATGAATGCTATGAAAAGACCTATACCTGCGGGAATAGCCTTCTTCAAGCAGTCGGGCAACGAGGTTGCGATGTACTTTCTCAATCCGGTAACGGAAAGGATAAGGAATACAACACCTGAGAGAAAGATGATGCAAAGACCCTCACGATATCCGTTCATGGGATCAAGCATGTTTGGAAGAATAAAAGAAACGAAGAAGAACGAGTTGAGTCCCATTCCGCAGGCCTGTGCGAAAGGAAGCCTTGCGTAGAACGCATAAAGCAGAGTTCCCACAATAGCTGCGAGGATGGATGCAACGTATACCGAGTTCCAAATTGCATCAAAAGTGCCGCCGAAAGTAAATCCAACGATCTGGTTGGGGTTCGTAACGACGATATACGCCATTGCGAAGAATGTAGTGAGACCCGCGATTATCTCGGTCTTTACGTTAGAACCGCGCTCACTGATCTTGAAAAAGCTGTCAAGTTTCTTGTTCATGTTTTTCTCCTATTTTAATCTAAGAATATTGTCGAACAACATTCCGCATGGTAATATCTTAACACAAAAAGTCAAAAAAATCAACACATTTTCTTCAAGTTCTTTAACTTTTTCACAAAATCTTCACAGGAGCAAAATACAAAGGACACCACTTAGTCAACAGACAAGCGGTACGTCCTTTGCTTTTGTGTCAAAACGAATTATATTATGTTTTTTATGCTCTTGACAATACTCTCTGTGTCAATTCCGGCACTCTCGTAAATACTTTTTCCTTCTTGAGTATTTTCTACGAAGCTGTCGTCCGTTGCAAGTATGGCGTATCGTATTCCCTTCCGTTCAAATTCACCGGACAGTTTATCGACAAGATTCATACCTGCACCGCCGGATCGTATCTCTTCCTCAAGGAACAGCACGGTATTTGTTCCGTTCGGAATTGCTCGCCCGATCATTTCAGCGGTAATGTCGTATGGCTTAAGCATCTCAAGAAGGATAATTCCCGTACCTATTCCCTCTTTACTCAAGATCTCCTCTGCCTTTATCGCCTCGCATACTATTCTGCCGTAAGTAACTATCAAGACTTTGCGGCTGTCACAGTTGTCAAAATCGCATTTTATACCTATATTCTCAAAATCACCGTTTTTATAAAATCTTTCTACCACACTCCCGCACTCTTTACCCGAAGGATATCGGATAGCGCTCGGAATACCGCTTCCGATGGCGCTCCTCATAGAAGCCACCAATCCTTTGTAGGTTATTGGAGTATATATCCGTATATTCGGTATATGTGAAATGAAGGCTACGTCAAAGATTCCGTGATGGGTCGCACCGTCCCCGGGGTTCAATCCCGCACGATCTATCATAATGGTTACGGGAAGCTTTTGGAGCGCTATGTCATGGATGATATTGTCGTATCCTCTTTGCAAAAACGTGGAATATATAGCCACCACCGGTCTCATTCGGTTTGCCGCAAGTCCTGCCGCAAAGGTGAGCGCGTGCTCCTCGGCTATACCAACGTCAAAAAAGCGTTCGGGATAAGTACGGCGCCATTCTTCAAGTCCGGTGCCGTCGCTCATTGCCGCGGTAATGGCGCAAATATTTTCGTCCTCCGAGCCCATCTCAACAAGAGCGTGTCCCATCGTTGAGGAAAAGCTTTCGGATACATTGGCAGAATTATTCATGGGCGACATACTGTGATAGGCTGACGGCGATCTTTCGGCAGGAACATATCCCTTGCCTTTTTGCGTCTTTATGTGCACGATAACGCTTTCGTTGCTTTTTTTCGCCAGTCTGAGCAAATTCTCAACCGCATCGTAATCATTTCCGTCTATAGGACCCAAGTAGGTCAGTCCCATGCTCTCGAAATAATTTGAACCGTACAAGGCATTTTTCAGCATCATTTTCAGTCGCTTAACGAACTCAAACATACCGTTTCCGATAAGCGGTATTTTTTTCAAAAAGCTTCCGGTCGCACGCTTTGTGTTAAAATATCCGGAGCTTGTACGAAGCTTTGAAAGATTCGAGGCAAAACGTCCTATATTTTTTGAAATGGACATTTCGTTCTCGTTGAGAATAATTATAAGGCGCAGATCCTTTCTGCAATTATTTAATGCCTCGTGGATCATACCTCCCGTATAAGCGCCGTCGCCTACCACAGCGACTGTATAGGCATCCGAGCCGTTGAGACGGTCTGAAATGGCAAAGCCCAAAGCTGCCGACAGCGATGTCGAGCTGTGCCCCGCTCCAAAGCAATCGTGCTCGCTCTCGCTTCTTTTTTGAAATCCGCTGAGCCCGCCGGCAAGTCTTATGGTGTCTATCCGATCATATCTTCCGGTAAGCATTTTATGGACGTAACTCTGATGTCCCACATCAAATATAATGTGATCATTCGGGGAATCAAAGACCCGATGTATCGCCATGGTGAGCTCGACCACACCGAGATTGGACGCAAGATGCCCTCCGTTACTTGAGACCACACGCACGAGTTCCCGTCTTATCTCTTCCGCAAGTGCGTCAAGCTGATCCCGGGGTATCGCGCGCAGATCCTCGGGAGAGGATATTTTCGAAAGATATTCGGTTTTCGTTATATTGCTGTTCTCCATATCCATCTCTAAAATTTTCCGATCATTCAGCGATTTTTACCTAAGCAAAAGCCGAAGCTGCAGCTTCGACCTTCGCTTATAATTTATGAAAGCTTATACTCTCTCAAAAGTCTTTTTTATCTCCGGAAGCTTTGCCTCCGCTTCCGCCTTGTCAACTCCTCTTATTGAGAAATAGAACTTGCATTTGGGCTCTGTTCCGCTCGGACGTACCGCAACCCAGCTTCCATCCTCAAGAATAAATCTGAGAACGTTTGACTTTGGGAATCCGAGAGCGGACATCTGATCGGACTCGTAGTCCTCCATTTTAACGACTGCAATTCCCGCCGCACTCTTGGGGGGATCGTTGCGCAAACCGTTTACAAGTGCCTTTATCTTGTCGGCACCGTCAATTCCCTTAAATCCGAAGTTATCGAGCGCATCAAGGTAGAATCCGTGCTTTTTGTAAAGCTCGTTCAGAACGTCTATAAGAGTCTTACCCTTAGAATGATAGTATGCAGCCGCTTCGCAGAGCATCAAAGATGCCTGAACAGCATCCTTATCGCGCACGAAGGGAGAAATAAGACATCCGTAGCTCTCCTCGTATCCGAATACGAATTCGCGGTCACCTGCAAGCTCGTGCTGATAGATCTTATCGCCTATGAACTTAAATCCGGTAAGTGTTTTCTCGGTAGCCACACCGTATTCAGCACAGATGTTGTCGCCAATGTCCGATGTAACGACGGTATTGAACATAACTCCATTCTTCGGGAGCGTTCCGTCCTCTGCCTTTCTCGAAAGAATATATTCAATGAGCACCGCAGCGGACTGATTTCCTGTCATACGCAGATATTTTCCGTCCTGCTTTACCGCAACTCCGAGACGGTCGCAGTCAGGGTCGGTGGTAATGATTATATCGGCATCGTTTTTCTTTGCGTATTCATAGCAAAGAAGGTAAGCGTCATCGGTCTCGGGATTGGGGTTCTTTGTGTTTTCAAACTCCGTGTTGGGATAGCACTGTTCCTCGACCGGGATAACGTTGTAGCCCAGACGTGAAAGGACCTCTCTAACAGGAACGTTACCTGTTCCGTGCTGAGGCGAATAAACTATCTTTATATCTTTCTTTACGTCGGGAGTTACGCATATCTCCATAACTCTCTTGTAGTACATTTCGTCAAGCTCGGACGATACCGTCTCGATAAGCTCACCTGCCTCTGCTCTGCTCAAGGTCTTAACCGAAAGCGGATCGGTCACCTTTGCTATCTCTGCAACAACGAGGTCATTTACGTGGGGAACGAGCTGACATCCGCGCTCGTCGTAAAGCTTGTATCCGTTGTATTCCGGAGGATTATGCGATGCGGTGATCATTACGCCGCCGAAAGCTCCAAGCTCACGCACGGCAAACGAGAGTTCCGGGGTGGGGCGAAGAGAATCAAAAACATACGCCTTTATTCCGTTTGCCGCAAGGACGCCTGCGGTCTCCAAACAAAACTCTATGCTGTATCTGCGGTTATCGTGGGCAATTACCACGCCGCGGCGGCAAGCATCCTCGCCTGCCTTTTTGATGTACTCGGCAAATCCTTTTGTGGTCTTGCGTATCATATATTTGTTGATACGGTTCGTTCCTATTCCGAGAACTCCGCGCAATCCGCCCGTACCAAACTCAAGATCGTAAAGGAATCTTTCCTTGATCTCACTGTCGTCGTTTGCGATGGAAGCCAGCTCTGCTCTGTCCTTCTCATCAATACCATTACTGTTCAACCATTCGTTATACTTATCTAAATAGTTCATCTGTTTCTCCTTGCTAAAAAACTACTTAGATATTATAACCTATTTTCGCAAATTTTTCAACACCAAAAATATAAAATATTCGAAAAATAAATATTTTTTACAGCTGAATTTTGCTTTTGGGATATTTCCTTAGAAATCTGAACTTTTTTAATCATAAGGAACCGCGTTCAATGTGTATATCAGATAAAAAATTTTTTCCTGTATTGATTTTAAAAAAGCGAAAAACGGCGAAAAACAGAAAAACTTTTGAAAATTTGTTAAAAAATAAATAAATGGGCTTTTTTACTATATAAAATTTTCAACTATTTTAAATTTTTCCGAAAAATCCGGCAAAAGTTATTGACTTTTTATACCAAAACGATTATAATTTTCTTACATGCAGATCAAATTTTTACAGCATAATATAAATTATGTTATTTCATATGTTGCAAGTAGGCAAAAGTCTATTTACATAAACGCACGATACCGTTTTTTGCGGTTTGGCTGTATTGTGTGAAATCCAGATGAAGTATTAAACCGACAAAAAAATTTTTTTAAAGAGGACATAAAGAATGTCTAAAACAAAGACCACGAGATTGGAAGAGGGTAGTGTAGGGAAAGAGTGTAGATATAGGTGGTTGCCGTATTATTAAAAAAGTGAAGTATC
>CAYQEY010000073.1:0-10271 GCA_964416635.1 uncultured Lachnospiraceae bacterium
TTTGATTGGATTTCCTTCCTTTTTGGGTCATATCATTTTAACATATACATTTTATTTTGAAAAAAATTAAAAAAACTATTGCAATTTAAAGAAAAGTATGATATAATGACTGCGTTTGCAAACGATGTCAAAGAACATCGCAATAATAGAAACGAGGTAAATTGAAATGAAGTCGGGAATCCATCCTAAGTATGAAGAGTGCGTGATCCGTTGCGCTTGCGGAGAAGTCGTTACGACCAAGTCCACAAAGGGCGGCGAGATCAGAGTTGAAATCTGTTCCAAGTGCCATCCTTTCTACACCGGCAAGCAGAAGTTTGTCGATGCAGGCGGACGTCTTGATAAGTTCAAGAGAAGGCTTGAAAAGGCAGGAAAGTAATTATTTTGCACAAAGGCAGGGCTATGCGATATCGTACCTGCCTTTATTTTTTTGAGGTGTGCTATGAAGATTATTTCTCTTAACGGAGTTTGGTCTCTTTCGGGAAAAGTGGAAGAGGGATATGACAACGGTGCAAAGGTCGATGGGATCGAGGCACACGTGCCCGGATGTGTACAGCTCGATCTGTCGCGTTGCGGTATTCTGCCCGAGGATCTTTATATGGGTGAAAACATTATCGCTACCGAGAAGTTTGAAAATTGGGAATGGTGGTATACGCGAAGCTTTGATGCTCCAAAGGAGCGAGAAAACGTCTATCTCGTTTTTGAGGGAGTTGACTGTATTGCCGAGTATTTTCTTAACGGCGTGAAGATCGGCAACAGCGAGAATATGTTCATATCCCACGAGTTTGAGATAGGCGAGTATCTTCACAACGGTGAAAATATTCTTACCGTTCATATATCCTCTCCGACGATCGCGGCAAACCGAATGAGCTGTGACGTAGCGGGACATTTGATGTGGGGGGACGGCTGTGCGGCCGACACGCTTATTCGCCGTGCGCCACATTCTTACGGTTGGGATATAATGCCGCGCGCGGTTACTTCGGGACTTTGGCGCGGTGTGCGTATAGAGATCCGCGATGAGATACGCTTTGAGCAGATTTACTGCCGCACAAAACCGTGGGCGTGCGAAGTCTTCTACGAGATCAAAGCCCCGATCTCTGCGCTTCGGGAGCTTGAAATAGAATTTGAGGGATCGTGCGCAGAGAGCAGATTTTATGCGAGAAGGGGGATAAGCACGGGCAAAAACGGAAATATTCCACTATATATACAGAATCCTCTCGCCTGGATGCCCTTCGGATACGGTGAGCCCAATGTCTACGACGGCGAGGCGCGCATCTATCGTTGCGGAAGGTTAGTTCACACGCAAAGCTTTTCGTTCGGTCTGCGCACGGTCGAGCTTGATCGCACGGATATTACCGACGGAACAAACGGACAGTTCAGATTCCTTATCAACGGTGTCGAGATAATGTGCAAGGGTACCAACTGGGTCCCGCTGGATGCATTTCATTGCCGAGATGCCGAGCGATATGCGGCGGCATTTGAAATAATAAAGGATCTCGGATGCAATATCGTTCGCTGCTGGGGCGGTAACGTATACGAGGATCATGCGTTTTTTGATTTCTGCGACCGAAACGGAATTATGATATGGCAGGATTTTTCGATGGCGTGCCATTCTTATCCCTATACCGAGCGATTCAAAAAGCTGATCGAGGACGAGGTCGAATCGGTAGTACGCAAGCTTCGCAATCATCCGTCAGTTATTCTTTGGGCAGGTGATAATGAGGTCGATGAGATGAATGCAACGTCAGGTATCGATCCTGCGACAAATGTTATCACACGCGAGTGGATACCGGCAATGATAAAACGCAACGATCTTGATCGTCCGTATCTGCCGAGCTCTCCCTACGTAAGCCCCGCACTTTATGCGGAATTTTCCACCGAAAAACTGCCGGAAGATCACCGCTGGGGACCGCGCGATTACTACAAGAGCGATTATTACAAAAATACAAAGGCACATTTTATCAGCGAGACGGGATATCACGGCTGTCCCTCAAGCGATTCGATAAAGAAATTTATAACTCCCGAGCGCGTCTGGCCGTATCGCAACAATCCCGAATGGACGCTTCATTCGAGCAACCAGATGGGCTGCGATCACAGGGTCTTACTTATGGAAAAGCAGGTGCGCCAGCTCTTCGGTGAGGTTATGGAGGATATGGACGATTACATTCTTGCATCGCAGATCTCTCAGGCTGAGGCAAAGAAGTTCTTTATCGAGCATATGAGAGTCGGAAGACCGAATAAAACGGGAATTATATGGTGGAATGCGCTTGACGGATGGCCTCAGATGTCGGATGCGATAGTAGATTATTTTTACAACAAAAAGCTTGCTTACCATTACGTTAAGGCGTCCCAAAAGCCGTTTATCATAGCGGCAGATGAGATATCGAACTGGAATCTGCCTTTTATAGCCTGCAACGACACGCTGAGAGAGGTCAGGGGAAGCTTCAGAGTCATGGATGCAGAGACCGACGAAGTTTTGCTCGAACGTGATTTCAGTGCGCCTGCAAACAGGAGCACGCACGTGGCATCTCTGCCGATATTCTATTCAGAACAGAGATTTCTCATCATAGAATGGGAGAGCGACGGAGCTTGCGGACGCAATCACTATATATGCGGTTATCCACCGGTATCATTTGAGAGATACAAGCGTTTTCTTGACAAATATTTTGAAAAAGAGTAATTATGTATATTTTGGGATTTGACATTGGCGGCACGAAATGTGCCGCCATCACGGCAAGATACGAAAACGGAGAGCTTTTGCTTTGCGGCCGTGAGAGCATACCGACCGACCACTCGGTTTCGCCGTATGAGATGATAGATCGCCTTATGGCTCTTGCCGATAAAATACTCGACGAAAAGCCGTGTGCCATAGGAATATCCTGCGGAAATCCGCTCGATACTAAGAATGGCAGGATAATGTCTCCGCCCAACCTGCCCGGCTGGGATAACGTTGAAATAGTTCGTGTACTTGAGGAGCGCTACGGTGTGCGCGCATATCTGCAGAACGATGCCGATGCTTGCGCCATGGCAGAGTGGCGCTTTGGCGCGGGAAAAGGCTTGCAGAACATGGTGTTTATAACCTTTGGCACGGGATTCGGCGCAGGGCTTATTCTCGGAGGCAGGCTTTACTCGGGTACTAACGGAAATGCGGGCGAGGTAGGACATATCCGACTTGAACGCTTCGGACCCGTGGGATACGGCAAGGCAGGCTCATGGGAAGGATTTTGCAGTGGTGGAGGTATTGCTCAGCTGGCATATATGAAAGCCACCGAGATGGCACAATGCGGAAAATACCCGTCCTTCTTCAGAAAGGGAATGGGCGCTTCGGATATCTCGGCTAAGAGTGTTGCCGAGGCGGCGCGGGAGGGCGACGAATGCGCACTTGAGGTATACCGCATATGCGGAGAATATCTGGGCAGAGGACTGTCACTTATCATAGATATACTCAACCCCGAGTGCATCGTCATAGGCAGTATATTCGCAAGAAGCCGCGATCTGCTCTGGGATGAGGCGCAAAAACAGATAAAGCGCGAGGTGCTTGCGCCGTCGTTTGAATGCTGCAAGATATTGCCCGCCGAGCTCGGTGAGCGGATAGGAGATTACGGTGCCATAACCGTGGCGCTTTACGGGGAGGGAGCATTTTGAACAATTTGAAAAACCTGATAGAGCGCTATCCCTCACTTTCGGTATGCGAAGCTGACGTAAAAAAAGCTGCCGGGACGATCATCGCCGCTTATGAAAACGGCGGCAAGCTGTTGCTTTGCGGAAACGGCGGAAGCTGTGCCGACTGCGATCATATAGTCGGGGAGCTGATGAAGGGATTCTTGAAGAAAAGACCGCTCAGCGAGCAGAAAAAAAGCGAGATGCGTGAACGCTTTCCCGAGATCGACGAGGATGCCCTTGGGAAGCTTCAGTGCGGATTGCCCGCTGTTGCACTTCCTTCGATCGCAACGCTTGGTTCGGCGTTTAACAACGACGTTGATCCCGAGCTGACATACGCACAGGCAACTCTTGCACTCGGAAAGTGCGGAGACGTGCTGATAGCTATTAGTACGTCCGGCAACGCAAAGAACGTTTGTGCGGCGGCAAAGGTGGCAAAGGCTGTGGGAATGACGGTCATTGCTCTGACCGGAAAATCGGGGGGCAGACTTGCGAGCTTCTCGGATGTCGCAATAAGAGTCCCTGAAAGCGAGACGTATAAGGTCCAGGAGCTTCACCTGCCGGTCTATCACGCCATTTGCGCCGATGTGGAGGAACATTTTTTTAAAAGCTGAAACGGCTAACCTTTTGGGAGGTGACGTAATATGATGGAAAAAGAAATACCGAAGCCCGACCGAGCTGTGCTCGTCGGACTTGTAGGCAAGGGAGAGAGCGCCGAGCTGCTCGAGCGCAGTATGGACGAGCTTGAGGGACTTTTGAAAACGGCGGGCGGAGAGTGTATCGCACGTCTTACCCAAAGCAAGGAGGCTCCTGACACACGGACGATGATTGGAAGCGGCAAAGCGGCGGAGCTTGCCTATCTTTGCGCCTGCAACGATATTGATTTGGTCGTATTCGATTGCGAGCTTTCACCATCGCAGATAAGAAATCTTGAAAATATAATGGGAGATAACGTCAGGGTAATAGACCGCTCTATGCTGATACTCGATATTTTTGCCCTGCACGCGGTTACCGGCGAGGGAAAACTGCAGGTAGAGCTTGCACAGCTCAAATATACCGCACCCAGACTTATGGGAAGAGGCACCGAGCTTTCAAGACTCGGCGGCGGAATAGGTACGCGAGGTCC
Source organism: uncultured Lachnospiraceae bacterium (assembly GCA_964416635.1). Classification (GTDB taxonomy): domain Bacteria; phylum Bacillota; class Clostridia; order Oscillospirales; family CAG-272; genus HGM12713. The sequence continues at coordinate 4,784 of CAYQEY010000073.1, forward strand.
CGGAGAGAGCCAGCTTGAGACAGACCGCAGACATCTTCAGCGCCGTATCCGCGCACTTGAGACGCAGATCGACGAGATGGAAAAGAACCGCAAGACAATGCGTGCGGCAAGGGACCGAAGCGGCATACCGCAGGTTGCCATCGTAGGATATACAAATGCGGGAAAATCAACGCTTCTCAACGCTCTGACCGATGCGGGGATACTTGCAGAGGATAAGCTTTTCGCAACTCTTGACCCCACTACGAGAAAATATGAGCTTCCATGCGGAGAAAGCATACTGCTGACCGACACGGTAGGATTTATCAATAAGCTTCCGCACCATCTTGTCAGTGCATTTCACTCGACACTTGAAGAAGCGTGTATGGCGGATATATTGCTTATTATTATCGACGCATCCGACCCGAGAGCGCGCGAGCAGCTTGATGTGACCGAAAATCTGCTCACGGAGCTCGGAGCCGTCGGAAAGCCTACGCTTTACGTTTTCAACAAGTGCGACCGCGGTTTTGCAGAGCTGCAGCAGATCGGACGTCCGTCGGATGACGATAACATTGCGTATATATCGGCACTTACCGGTCAGGGTATGGATTCGCTCATAGCAAAGCTTGAATCAATAGTTACAAACGGTAAACGCCGCATTACCTACTTTATACCTAATTCCGATGCAGGTGCACTGAATACACTCTACCGCGTGGCAACTGTCGAAAACGTGAATTACGGTGCCGACGGAATTACTGCCGTAGCACTCGCCGATGCAAAGGCAAGAGGTATGATGAAAAAATACGCGACCGATGATGTGTCGGATGTTGAGGAAGAATAGTCAGTTTATGTTTTGTTTTCAGCTACCTGTCTTTCGGGAAAGGTAGCTGAAAAAATAAAAATCGCCGAAACAAAAAATTATCATTTTTTATATTTCTTGACAATTTTTACAGAGTGGTGTATAATATGTTCATATATATAGTTGACAGGGGGAAAAATGACATGAGAAAAACATTAAGTGGTCTTATTGCACTTTTGACTGTTTGTGCAATGCTTTTTTGCGGATGTAATTCCCGGAACGGTAATGCGGAAATTGAAAATACTGCCGAGAATCAGACAGAGCCACAAGCGACAGAGATTCCAACAGAAACTCATACCGATGATACTACGGTGGATTATTGGGAAGTCACGTGCCGAACGATAAAGTCATACGCCGAGAAGCATTTTGCGATTTCTGAGAATTCCGAATGCGATCTTGTTTTGGAAATGCCTGCCGATTGGAATCTTGTAAACGAGGATGACGAATATATTATATTTCGCGACGGTGCAGATATCGGAAAGATTTGTGCCGACTCGTTGACCGAACGCGATTGGACAGTTTTGAATACCTACACGAAAAGCATCGGAACTGCACTTAAGGTAAATAAGAACATTGAGAGCTGCGGTTCGGGTGGAGATGTTAAGTACAGATACAGATTTGAGTACGGATTTGATGAAAATGATGAGAAGCGCGTGATCTCGCTTGTGGTTAACTACGAGGAGCTTGATGCGAATGCCGCCGATAAGCTCTACTACAAGCCCGCGATGGCAGTGCAGTCGGTCGTGGATGAAGGATCGCTCTCGGAGCTTTCGGAGGGACAAATACTTATTCTCGGTAACAGCTTTATAGGAACTTCAAATATCGGGTATATTCTTAACGAAATGTTAAATCTCAATGGCAAGGATCTGTATGCCAATGCAATATCACGAGGATATGCACACGTTTCTACCTATACCGCAGATGAAAATATAATGAATGAGATAAGAAGCGGTCAGTATGACGGAGTGTTTATATGCGGATTTTACAATGACGCCGAGTCTGACAGTCTTGTGGTGCTTGAAAATGCTTGTAATCAGTCGAATACGACACTTGTCATTTTCCCTGCACACAATGAGTTTGAAAACCCCATCAATCTGGCTCAACAGAAGTGTCCCGATCTGCCGATACTCAATTGGAAAGCGGAGATCGATATGCTTATTGACAGCGGTGTTGATAAATGGGATATGTGCCGTAACGATCAGCATCTTCACAGTACAGAATATGCGGGACTGGTAGGCGCTCATATGATCTATCGTTCTATTTACGGCGAGATTCCGAATACCGATCTGTTGGGTGCGGTAGATATGTCGCACGCGAATGAAATTTTCGGCTCTTATCTTGAAACCGGAAAGGTCGAAACAGATTACGATATAAATTATTTCAGCTGAGATTTAAAAAGGAGATAATTATGCAACTCGCGGATCGGTACACCACGGTGCGGCGAGAGGCGCACGTGGAGTTTGAAGAGAAGCGTTCATTATTTATCGGGCATGCCATACACGTTGATAACGAGGACGAGGCGCTTGACTTTATAAAACAAATAAAAAAAGAATACAGTGACGCAACACATAACTGCTTTGCTTATCTTCTGAACGGCGGTATAACGGCGCGCTATTCGGATGACGGCGAGCCGCAGGGCACTGCGGGTGTTCCGATGCTTGAGACCATTCGAAAAAGCGGTGTGTCCGACGTTTGCATAGTGGTAACGCGCTATTTCGGCGGTATTCTGCTCGGCGCAGGCGGGCTTGTCCGTGCGTACTCACATTCTGCTGCTATAGCGATCGAGGGAGCAGAAGTAGTAAACTATGAACCGTACAGCATATACGAGCTTCGGTGCGGTTATTCGGAATACCAAAAATATTCAAACGTGCTTTCGAGCGCTTCGGCGGTCATAGACGATACCGAGTTTGCCGCAGATGTGCGTGTCAGATTTGCAATAAAAAGAGCTGATGAAGAACCGTTGCTCAAAAGGATAAGCGAGACGGGCTTTGGACGCGACGTGCCTGTGTATGTCGGCGAACGGTTCGATTGTCGCTGAGGTAGTATATGAAGTGTAAATATTTATATGTTTTTGCTTTCGTTCTGCTTGCGGTGTTTCCTTTGAGTGCATGCTCGAAGAATAAGGTTCAAAATCTTGACGATTTTGAGCAGCTTCTTATACAGAGTGACACTCAGGAAGAGAAAGAGCCATTTGCCGAACTGATATATATCATAATTCCCGATACCTGCTCCGGAGAAATTTCAATGCGCGCCGAGAAATTGGCAAGGGAACTCAATGAGAAAACCTCGATACGTACCGTGGTGAGATATGACAGTCAGCCTGTGATGAGCGGTGATGAGATACTTGAAATACTCATCGGCAATACATCACGTATAATATCGCAGGAAAGTCTCAAAACTCTGCGCGACACCGACTATGTCTGCAGATATGAGCAAGGCTCGATACTGATAGGAGGCAAGAGCGAGAGGGCTACTATGATGGCTCTCGATATATTTGAACGGGACATACTTCCAGGTGTAAGTTATGCCGCTATAATGAGTTCATACGCGCATTTTGAAAGTTTTGGAGAATATTCGGTCGATTCGCTTTCGTTAAACGGATTTTTCATTTACGATTATACCATAGTTTATAAGGGAGGCGAATTTGAAAAAGAGTTTGCGACCCTGCTTCGGGATTATATTTCCATCAAAAGCGGATATACGCTCAAACTGTGCCCATATGACGCTTTAAACGATTTTGCCGCCAAAACCATTCTGATCTGCAGTGATGATACACTGACAGATGGCATGTCGATGCTGATATGCAATGATAATAACGTTGAGATACGCGGAGCGGATGAGTATACTTTGTCGGCAGCTGTTGCAAGATTTGCTCAAATACTATTGCCGGAAGGTGTTGGCGGAGAGTATGACGCCTCACTTGACGAGCGCACGATAGTTGAATGTAATCAGGAACATTTGGAACTTGCGATATCCTTTGCGGAGTATAAAGACAAGCCCGATCCCGATTTTTTAGTTGATTTGACGAACAATGTGCGTTCATTCCGCGGTGATCTGCTTTGCTTTTTTGAATTGTCGGGAGATCTCAATGACGATATAGAATTTAATTGCGTTGACGGAATGGAATTTTATATTTCCGAGAGAGAGTCGTTGCCGCTTGTACATAAGGACAGTGTTGATCCGGAAGATGTCTGTTTTCAAAACGGTTTGCTCCGCATGAATATCTGCTTGGACGGCGGGGAGACATGGAACCTGTATATGCTTGAAGATAATTCGTTTGCCAAAATTGAAAATGAAATAGGCGATAAAAGCATAGTAATCAGCAAAGAGAAGATAGACAGTGACAAGCTTACGCTTGTAAAAGAAATCTCTTACGGATTTGAAGAAGAGCTTAAGGTCTGTTTTGTTTACGTTTCATGCTCTCTTGCATCAGAAACTCGGATCTATTCTCAAATTAAGGAATCGTCTTATATGACTTTCTGTGCCGTCGAGCTTGAACCGAAATATCATGAGGACTTTCAGACATTAAAAAATGCTGTCGAATGATATGCGTTCGTAGCTCATCAGCTCTTGCGAAAGCTCCGAGACAAGGCGGCAATATTTGTTGATGTCATATGAGTTATTTGTGAGGCAGGCGGTGTGGAGCGATTCAATAAGGTCGTTCATGCGTTCAAGCTCGTCTGCCTCTATGCTGAGGCTCAACAGACTTTGACTTTTTTGCCAGACAGACAGTATTTCTTCAACGGTGTCGGCATTTGGGGCGTCGTTTATAAGATCGTTCGACAGATCTGATATTTTTGAAAAGATATTTGTTACGTATAGAGAATTTGCTATTACAAGTGAAATTATCAAAAAAAATATTATTATAACAGCGATAAAGGCTTTCATTTTTTCTCCTTGGGGACGATCCTTCGCTCACCTGCATCATTTATCATCATCAAATATACATCGGATACACGTAACCCTTTTTTCTCAAGCTCATTGATGAGCGAAGCTTCGGTTATTTTTAACTGGTTCATGCCGTGTGAGTTCATATATCCGTTGTCTATAACAATATGGAAGAGTCCCGTTTCCTTGACCTTAATGTGCAGCTCCTGCATATTCGGCTGGCGGAAGCGGGCTTTCTGTATTACCGTAATATTCCCGTTTTGTTCAAGAATGGCATATTTTATTTGTGATATGTCGTCAACTCCCTGTTGGCGTAGCTCGCTGAAAAGCTCGTCAAATGACAGCCGAGCATCGCGCATGGCTTTTTGGCAAAGCTCGCCGTCCCGGATGAGTGTCGATGGACGTGAGGTGAATATCGGCTTTAATTTCGGCACGCGTGAGATCAAAAATGATATCATTACCTCAAAGCTCAGTAGAAATACTATGGGAATGACGGCGTGTGATATCGGGATCTCGGGCTCGGTTATGGGAAGAGAGGCAATCTCGGATATAAGAAATGTAGTAACAAGGTCGGAGATCTCAAGCTCCCCGATCTGGCGCTTTCCCATAAGGCGCATTGCGATAATAAGGACCGCATATATTATAATCGTTCGTAAAAGAACTGTAAGCATGATAACCTCGTTTGTTTACTTTTTTATAGTTTATCATCTTTATGCTCAAAAATACACATAAAAATGCAGATATAAATTGTAACAAATAACAAAA
>CAYQEY010000074.1:0-10218 GCA_964416635.1 uncultured Lachnospiraceae bacterium
GTACACAGATCCTGGACATGCTTTGCAGCGTTATTTAAAACATAAACTCTCGGCGGGAAAATCCAAAGTTCGTGAAGAGGCTTGAATGCCTGTATTACACAGTAATACATGGGCAGGAACATAAACAGTCCCAAGATGAAGAGTATGACGGTGATACCTGCGTCTCCGCCTCTGGATCGCGCAAGTACGACTTTATGTTTTCTGGTTCTTAACTTCTTTGCCATATCACGATCCTACCTTCGAAATCATCTTTTTAACCAGCATATTAGCTCCGATCATTATTGCAAAAAGCACGACCGCTATCGCCGATGCGTAACCCGTCTCAAAACGCATTCCGCCATAGTCCTCGAGATGGTGGACTATTGTATGCGCCGCGTAGTCTACCGAAGGGAATCCGCATAGCGCCGTAACTACTCCGCCAAATCCGAACGAACCCGTAATAGCCATAATAGCACCGAACATAAGAGTGTTCTTCATGTTGGGAAGAGTTATGTACCAAAGCTCCTGCCACCTGTTTTTGATGCCGTCAACTGCACCTGCTTCAAACTGTGCCTTGTCGATTCCCTGCAGACCTGCGATAAACGCAAGGAAGGAAGTACCGAGTGAGGTCCAAAGTGCAACCACTATACATAGTGGCATTACGTAGTCCGCATCTTCGAAGAATGCAATTTCCTTCGAGATAAGGTCAAGCTTAAGCAACATAGCATTGACCCAGCCGTAACGGTCGGACGAGAAGAGTGTTTTCCAGATCAGGTACGCCTGACCCGAAATAGAGGGAGCATAGAAGATAAGTGTTACTACCGCTCTTATCTTCGGTGAAAGCTCGTTGATAAACCACGCTACCATAAAAGACATAAGGTATGAGACAGGACCAACGATGCAAGCAAATATAAGCGTATTCTGACAAGCGATTATAAAGATATCGTCGTCAAGGAAGAGTCGCATGTAGTTTTCCAGACCAACGAAGTTAGGCCACTCAAGCAGGTTAAAGTCGGTCAGACTGATAACCGCGGAAAGCACGACCGGCAAAACCGTGAAACATGTGAAGATCAACATGTATGGTGCTACCATCAGGTACGCGACCTTGTTTCTCTTCATTTCATGCCATGTCCACTGAAGCTTTGTCATGTCCTTGCGTACTACAGCTCGTTTTTTTGCTGTTTTCTGTGACATGAGTTTTTCTCCTTATTATTATACAATGTAAGAATTAGTCGATATACTTATAAGCCTCGTAAGTTTTGAGCCACTTTGCAGCATCCTTAAGATAGTAAACTGCCTTATAGACTTTATCCTTTTCAAGCTCTGCATCAACGTCAAGGTCTGTCGACTTATCACCTGTTCCAAAGAGGTCGGAGTTAAGTGCTGTAAGATCGTCTGCCAACTCGCTGAGTCTTTCAAAGTCCTCTGTCTTGTATCCGTTGATCTCTCTGAGTATTTCATCTATCTTGGCATCATAAGACGAAGAGTAGCGGCTGTCTTCCTTAGCCTTTGCCAAGGCCTCCTCAACCTGCTGCATGCGTCTTACTGCAAGAGTCGTCTGGCCTTTTTCCTTATCGAGTGATTCAAGGTCAAACTCATTACGTTTTCTCGTAATTTCTTCGTTGATATCGTCAATGTATCCCTTAAGGCTGGATACGGGATTAAGGTTATCGTTGTAAGCATCGAGGAACGCAAATTTGGTGTAACGTCCTACGATGTAAGCGCCGGGGTAGTTGGGTATAGAAGCAAGATTATCGAACTGAAGCTTTATCTGCTCATATTCATCACGTGTCCAAGGCAAGCTTTCAAGTGCCGTGGTATTTGCGGTCGGGTGTTTTGCGGAAGGACCGAGAATTGCAGCCATTTCGTTGGAGTAGTCAACCTGACACTTATCTCCGACATACCACTTCATAAATGTCCAGGATCTTTCCTTGCTTTCGCAATCCACTATCATTGAGACAGCGCCCACTCCGGAGACCGAATCAAATCTTACATTTCCGTCCTCATCCTCAACACCGGGAAGCGGATAGAAAGACCACAAGCCTTCAAGCTCTGTAGCGAATACCTTAAGATGGTTATAAGTACCTGTGTAATCACCGAAACCGATAGGCATCTCACCGGTTCTGAAGCGGTTTGCAAAGTCATACTGATATGGGAAGGAATACATTGTGTACATTGAACACATATCCTCGAACGCGGTAAGTGCAAGATTGGAGTCGAGGTTGATTCTCATACCGCCGTCAGCGAAAAGCTCACCGCCCATCTGATATATGAAGATATTACTGTCGCCTATCATCGCGATCTCCATGTTGTTAGCCTGAAGAACCGGGATCGCTTCCTTGACATCATCCCAAGTCTTGGGAACTTCGATCTCAAGTTCTGCGAGAATATCCTCACGCACGAACATCATCGGGAAGCTCTGTGTCTCGGGAAGTCCGTAGCAACGGTTCTTACCGTAAGCGTCTTCCATCTGAAGAACTATCATCGCCGACTCATTAAAGCTTGCGGTAGCTTCCTCAAAGCCGTCCATTTCTTCAATAGATTCAAGTGCTCCTCTGATCGCGTAGTTGATTACATCTCCCGCACCCAGTCCAAGATAAACGTCCGGACCCATTTTTGCAAGTATCGAAGGCAAGAGCGTTCCGCCCGCAACGAGCCTGAGGTTTACAGTCGCACCGTATTCCTTAGTAAAGTTATTATTGATGAGGTTTCTGATAACCTGAGACTGATCTCGACCGGTAGCTATCCAAACCTCCACACTGTCGTCGGCGACCTCATCGGTGAGCGCGCCCATACGGTCGTAATTACGGAAGAAGGACTGAATAAATCCGGTGATCTCGTGCCAAAGTGCTTTAAAGAAATTTGCCTTTGCCTTGGGGAGCTCTGTCTCGGAATTCTGTATTACAAGGTAGTCAAGAGTCAAGGGCTGAGTCTTTGCATCTCCCAACCATGTACCGAGAGAACCGATATAGGTTTTAAGCTGTGCAAGATTCTTCGCAACCTTGTCTTCATCTTTACTCATATCGCGAAGCAGATCGGATACATTTTGAAGCGTAGCAGTCATCGAGCTCTTTGAGGAGTCCTTAAGGAGTATATCGATAATAGCATCGATCTCCTCATGCTGCTTCCACATGTCAGCCATTGCATCGGGTATCGTTCCGTAGAAATCGTACGAAGCGTACTCATCAGGACTTGTACCCGTAAGCTTCAAGATATCGAGGTAATCGTTGTTGATCGAGTCGAGCGCATCCTGCACACGGCTTACCGTATTACCCATGGCACCGAGTGATACCTCAAGGCGAAGCTTGTAATGCACGCCTTCCTTAAAGTAGAACTCAAAATCCGTAGTTCCGTCGGAAAGCGGACCCACCTGCCAGTCATCCGAATAGTTGAACTTCAATCTGGTAGCCTCATCGAAAGGAACTCCGTTGTAGTATCCGTCGTCGCCCTCGCTGAGCGTTTCATCACTGTAAAGGTAAAGGATTCTCGACGTAGACATACCGTCAAGGATATTCTGTCTGAAACGTGCTACGATATTGTAATTACCGCTCTCGCTGACGGTGAAGTCATATTCGATCCACTGGCCTACGTTCTGCCACTTTCCGCCGCCGACCGTGTTAAGCAAAGTTCTGTCGGTAGCGCTGGGAGAGGTTACAGCACTTGTGTTATCGGATATAGGATATATCGTCTGGCTGGAGGAAGCCGAGAAATATTCTGCTTCGATCTTAAGAGTACCGTTCCCCTTACCATAGCTTTCATAATGGTCTCTGTAGCTCCGGTAAGACAGGTAGTCAGTACAAGGCGTGAGGCAGAGCTTGGAAATAACTATAGGTTCATTTACGCCCTCAAGCGTGAGAGTTACATCTCCGTTTTCATCGGGAGCAAGCACAAATTCAAAAGGCTCCTGCATAAAACCGTTGGAATCCTTGAAGTCATATCTGCTCCACTCAGGAGCCTGAACAAGACTTTCACGGATCTCATTCTTGTCGGTATCCGCCGTGAAATATCTGACTTTGTATTCCTGAACGAACTGCGCCAGCTTTTCGGTCCATAGTTCCGGGAAGCTCACGGCTACGACAGTATCACCTTTTCTGTTGACACTCTCTTTTGCTTCAACAAATCCGGCTTCCTTCGCCGCATCGATTATACTTTGAGCAGTCTCGCCCTTGCCGATCTCGATCTGAGCATCGGGATAAGGAATAGCCCAAACCTTCGATATGGTAAGGTATCTTGCTTCAGCAAAAGGAACCTCATCGTTTATCATAAATATTCTTTCGACAGACGCCGACTTGTTCTCGATCGGGTAGTACTCGATATAAATGCTGTAGCGTGTGGGCGCTGTTACGGCATTTTCACTTCCCGCCGCGATCGTCCATGTCGTCGTTCCGACATCGGGAATATACAGTCCGTCGGTCTTACCGTCAGTAAACTTATAAGGCGTTTCTTCCTTGGGGATGGAGTCGCCCGGTTTTATGACCGTATCAGGGTCATATGTAAGTACATCGCCCAAAGAGTTTACGTAAACGCCGTCAAGACCCGAAAGAACTATTTCGGACGTGGCGTTACCGACCAAGTCGAAATACTCGGGATTCGTACTGTCGTCGTCATCCTCAAGCTTGGCAAGCTCGCCCTTGCTCGTGTACTCTCTTTTGTACTCTTCGTACGAGATCGCATTGAGCAACTCTTTGATCCTCTCAAGGGAGTCTTCTCCACGCTTATCGCTTGCCGCAGAAGCAGACAAAGTGCTTCCGCCGAAGATGAGCATCACGAGCAATATCAAAGCCGTTATTCTTTGAAATTTCGTGGTTTTCATTTAGAATTTCCTCCTACCAAATGGTTAAAACTGTGATGGTATTTTATCATAAAATAAGAAAAAAGTCAAGCAAACCTTTTTCACCCTCCCAGGCATACGCATAAGATAAGGCAATTTTGAAAATTTTCAGTTTTTTTCAAAATCGTCATATTTAATGCTTGACATTTTTCAAAAAAATTTAGGTAAATAATATTTACCCTCCCCCGACTTTTAAAAATATATTCGCACACATTTTTTGTGCAATTACACTATAAAAAAAAGTCAACTTTAAAAAAGGCGTTTTGAGGTAAATTTAATTTACCCGCATCAATTTGGACAAATTTACCATTTGCAGATATTGTCAGATATTTTTTGTGAATTTTGCACAAATTTTAACTCAAAATTTCTACATATCAAACACACAGTAAAAATCGATATTTTTCACAAAAATTTCGTTCTCACCTCCATGCCGGTGCCATTTTGTAAATATTTCTACATAAATATCCGTTTTTTTACATTTATTTCTCATAATTACATTTGTGTTTTGCTCGTTATCCTCAAATAGAAAAACTCTGAAGAAAGAAAATGCCGTAAGAAGGATACGCCCGCCGTGACAATCGGCAAAGCTCCGACTTTTGAAACCCGAAAACCTTTTGAAAAATTTGACCAAAATTTTCCTGAATATATTGTGCTGACATTAACAAAAAAATCTTTCTCGGGACATTCATGCCCCGAGAAAGATTTGCCTTATAAAATCCGTATTTTAAACCTGCCCCGGCACACCGACTCCAAGGCATGGCAAAAAGTCAAACACAGTACAATCCACACACACTCAGCGTAAGAAACCATTGACAATTTCTTCCTCGGCTTCTTTTTCGGTAAGTCCGAGCGTCATGAGCTTTATGATCTGCTCGCCTGCTATTTTTCCGATAGCCGCTTCATGTATAAGTGAGGCATCGGGATCGACCGCAAGTATCTCCGGAATAGCCGCAACCGTAGCGCGATCCATTATTATGGCATCACACTCGGTGTGTCCCGAGCACTTATTATTTCCCTCTATTTTAGATAGAAACTTCTGCTTTGATTCATCCTTTGCAACTGCGCGCGATACGACGTGCGTTCCGGAATTTTCGCCGTTGAGCTCGACTTCAAATTCGGTATTCGCAACCTGTTTGCCGTGTGTCATGATCTTTTCATTGATGATAAGAGTTGCATTTTTCGACACTTTTGCAACTGTTTTTCTATACGTGGAGTCAACGCCTTTGATTTGAATGGTCTCCATTTCCATATGCGAATTTTCACCCAATTCAACGTAAGTGGTGGGATTCATAATGTTTTCACCGTTTCCGTCGCCCTGTCCGTAATGCTTTTCTACATATTTAACTCTTGCATTTTTCGACACATAAAAAGAATGTATTCCGCTGTGTTCCGACGACTCGCTTCCGCCGTTGTGGATACCGCATCCGGCAACGATAGTAACGTCGCAATCCTCACCGATGTGAAAGTCATTGTATACAAGCTCTTTAAGTCCGCTTTGCGATAGAATTACCGGAATATGCAAACTCTCGTTCTTTGTGCCCGCTTTCACATAAATATCTATGCCGGGCTTGTCGGACTTCGAAACTATATCTATATTCTCCGAAGAATTTTTTCCGTACAGACTTCCGTTGACACGCAGAGAGTACGCACCCTGCGGAACATCGTGCAGTCCCGCAACCTCTTCAAGCAATTTTTTTTGAATAGCGTCCATTCTTCCCTCCTCAGGCATTATTTTTAGTAAAATAGCAACCGGAACGAACATCCATCAGCTTCGGAAAAACAGATTCACGATCCCCGTAATCCGCAACTTCGCCGTCAGCGAGAACTATTATCTTGTCGGCTATATTGAGTATTCTTTCCTGATGAGATATGATAATGATCATACCCTTCGTGCGCTCGTACATCTTTTCAAATACCTTGATAAGATTATTGAAGCTCCAAAGGTCAATACCTGCCTCGGGCTCATCAAACACCGAAAGCTTGGTTCCGCGCGCATTTATCATCGCGATCTCTATGCGTTTGAGCTCCCCGCCCGAAAGAGACGCGTCGACCTCGCGGTTGATATAATCCTTTGCGCAAAGCCCAACCTCCGAGAGATAAGAGCATGCCTCAGCGACGCCGGTTTTCTTGCCCGCAGCGAGCGAGATAAGATCCTTGACCGTGATACCCTTGAAACGCACGGGCTGTTGAAAAGCAAAGCTTACGCCGCAATTTGCGCGCTCGGTTATCGACATATCGGTGATATCAACGCCGTCCATAAATATTTTTCCGCTCGTCGGGACAATGATACCCGCTATAAGCTTCGCCATGGTCGACTTTCCGCTTCCGTTGGGACCTGTGATCGCAACGAAACGGTCGTCTATTTCAAGATTTATATTTTTGAGTATATCCTTTCCGGCAACCGAGAAAGATACATCTCTGAATTCAAGCATTTCATACTCCTTCAGCAGAGAAACATCCGTTTCACCGCCATTTCTGTTTTATTTTCATTTTTCCACCAAAGTATTATACCGCAAAAACATCTTTTTTTCAATAGCTTTTGATAAATTATTTACATTCTTTTGTTTTTGCTTATTGCAAAAACAATTTTTTTGTGATATAATAAAGCAGATCAGCTTGAAACAAAAATTTTCAAGAATTTCGAATTTGTGATATTTTTTGCAATACAAATTCAATCTCACCTTGAATTTATTGCGTTTTAAAAAACATTTTTATGATATTAAATACAATTTAGCCGATTGTAAAAATCGCCGATTTCAAATAAAATCCGTTTTTTCGGTGGCTTTGCCGCCGAAAAAAAACACCGCTAAGACGAGCAAAGCGAGTCCGCGCACCGAGGGGAGCCGCCAAAATCTCCTATTTTGGCAGGCGGCGATAAGTGCGCGTATCCCCGCCGCGCGTCTCTCAATTGGAAAACGCAGTTTTACAATTGACTAATTAAATACAATTTAAAAGGAGAAAATTATGAAACTAAGAGCTCCGGCTTACCCCCTGATCACAATTGATCCCTTCTTCAGCGTTTGGTCGCCGGCAAACCGATTGACCGACGAAGACACCGTACATTGGACAGGACGTCCCAACGCAATATCCGGTACCGTTACGATCGACGGCAAGAATTACCGCGTTATCGGAAAGGCTGACGAAGCAACACCCGCCATGAAGCAGGTCTCGGCAGATTGCAATGCATTCTCGACCACATACGTTTTTGAGGAAAACGGCGTACGCATCACTCTCGTTTTCACCTCGCCCATACTCATTAACGACCTCTACCTGCTCACTCGCCCGGTCAGCTATCTCGAGATCCGCAAGGAGATCACAGATCACAAGCTGCACAAGGTTGACGTAAAGATCTCGGTTGCAGAGCAGATCTGCACGAACACAACAAAATCCGAGCCGGTTGAATGTGAGATAATCAAGCTCGGAAAGCTCAACTCTGCAAAGATGGGAACGGTTGCGCAGAATATCATTCCCTGCTCGGGAGACGACCACCGCATCAGCTGGGGCTATTTCTACCTTACAACCGAGGGCGAAGCATCTGTAAAGAAGGGCGAAGGCGAAGAGATGACATATGTCGGCGCCGAAGTTAAGGACCTCAAGAGATCCACTCTTGTGACCTTCGCATACGACGACATAGAGTCTCTCGAATATTTCCATAACCGCGTAAAGAGCTACTGGAACAAGGACGGTGCCCTTATCACAGACGAAATAGTAAAGGCTCATTCCGACTACAGATCCACTCTTAAGCGTTGCTATGAGTTTGCCGACAGAATGTTTATCGACTCTGTGCGTGCAGGCGGTGAGAAGTACGCAGAGCTTCTTGAACTTGCATACCGTCAGGTCGTCGCCGCTCATAAGCTCGCGCTTGACGAGAACGGCGAGGTGATCTTCATATCAAAGGAATGCTTCTCCAACGGATGCGCGGCAACCGTTGACGTAAGCTATCCTTCAATTCCCCTCTTCTTGCTCTATAACCCCGAGCTCGTGAAGGGTATGATGCGCCCCATCTACAAATTCACCCGTTCCGACGCTTGGGAATTCGACTTTGCTCCCCACGACGTTGGACAGTACCCGATACTCAACGGTCAGGTATACGGACTTGACAAAGAGACGGGTAAACTGCTTTACGACAAACAGATGCCGGTCGAAGAGTGCGGAAATATGCTGGTTATGGAAGCGGCAGTTGCACTCGCCACAAACAGCACCGAGTTTGCAAACGAGCATATCGACATTCTCGAAGATTGGGTGAAATATCTTATAAATAATGGCAAAGATCCTGAAAACCAGCTCTGCACCGACGACTTTGCGGGTCATCTCGCTCATAACTGCAACCTCTCACTCAAGGCTATCATGGGTATTGCCGGACTTGCAATCATCTATGGTATGAACGGCAAAAAGAGAGAGGAAAGGAAGTATCTCAAGCTCGCAAAGGACATGGCGCTTGACTGGGCAAAGCGCGCGGACAACGGAGACGGAAGCTACCGTCTTGCATTCGACAAGCCCGATACTTTCAGCATGAAGTACAACATCGTTTGGGATAAACTTTTCGGAACAGATCTTATGCCGAGAAATGTTATCGAGTCCGAGTTTGCAAGCTATGCAAAGCATATCAATGCTTACGGTCTGCCTCTTGACTCCAGGCAGGAATACACAAAGAGCGACTGGCTCGTTTGGACCGCCACCCTCACTGCAGACAGAGACGCCTTTGAAGCATTTATTGCTCCTCTTTGGAACTTCTTCAACGACTCGCCCTCGCGCGTTCCCATGACCGACTGGTATTTTACGGTTACAGGCAACATGAGAGGTTTCCAGAACAGAACCGTTCAGGGCGGACTTTACATCAAGCTCCTTGAATACAAAGGAATTATGAAATACAACGGTTAAATTCAGTTTAACCAATAAATAAAAAAGCTGTAAAAAGTTAAACCGTAAGCAACACGACTTTTTACAGCTTTTATTTTGTTATTTGACAGTTGAGATAGTGTACGATCAAAGCATAACGATATTCGTCCACGCACTCTTGCCGTCGGCGTCGACCACGAATGCCCTGACGAAGAGATCCCCCGGATCTATCTCATATTCGGCGTGCGTCAAATTCTCACCGTGAGCGGTCCTTGGAGTCCATGCCATATTTGAAGCAAAGTATATGTGATATACGGGCGAGCAATTGACGTAGAATTTGTTGCCATCACGATGCATATGGATTTCAGGTCCCTGAGAAGCGTAAAAACGCTTTTCGAGGATGGCCTTCTTAATGTCATCTGCGGAGTTCGTCTCGCACTCAGCCATAATAAAGCCTTTTCCGTTATCAATACCGCCGTAATAATGCGCGTCGTCGGTAGCAAACAATGGATAATTTCTGCCGCGCGAGGCGATCATATCAATGATGAGAGACGAGTCGGGTCGGAATG
>CAYQEY010000075.1:0-9634 GCA_964416635.1 uncultured Lachnospiraceae bacterium
CGCACTGTTTCGCGGCTTCCGCAGATATCCTCTGCCGTCTTTCATTCTTGCGTCCCTCGGCATCGTTTTTGATCCTGACGACACACCTCTCGCTTTGAAAAGGAATGATCTGTGAAGCTCCACACTCGACCGCCTTTTGTATGATGGTCTCGAATTTATCCCCCTTAGGGAGCGCCTGAAAAAGTCTTATATAAATTTTCGGCTCGTTTTCGGAGTGCTTTACCGACATTATCTCCGCAACGACCTCTCTGTCATCGTCAAACGACATTATTCTGCAGGTATATTCGTTTCCCTGCATATCACACACGGTTATCCCGTCTCCGACCGCCATCCGAAGAGAACGCGCAATATGGTGCGCGTCCTCTCCTGAGATGGAGACGGTATTATCTGATACTCTATCCTGTCTTACAAAAAATCTCGGCATATCAGTAACTGCCTTTTCCCTCTTCATTCTTGAGAAGCGTAACAAGTCTGCTGGTTCCGAGGCGGGTCGCACCGAGTGAGATAAATCTTTCGGCATCCTCAAAGCTCCTGATCCCGCCCGCTGCTTTGATCTTTACGTCAGGACCTACATTATCTGCAAAAAGCTTGATATCCTCAGGTGTGGCACCTGCCGTGGAAAATCCGGTCGAGGTCTTTATGAAGTCGGCACCCGCATCGGTAACTATCCGACACATACGTATCTTTTCGTCGTCCGTAAGCAAGCAGGTCTCGACTATAACCTTGAGTATTTTTTCGCCGCAAACGGCTTTGATGCTCTTGATCTCCTCAAGCACTCTGTCATATCTTCCGCTCTTTACGTCGCCGATATTTATGACCATATCTATCTCGTCCGCGCCGTTGGCTATAGCGTCGGCAGTCTCGGCGCATTTTACCACGGTGGTATTATATCCGTTCGGAAATCCTATTACCGTGCACACCGCCATTCTGCCCCCGAGATATTCTGCCGCTTGCTTTACGTAAGACGGCGGAATACATACCGATGCGGTTTCGTATTTCAGCGCATCATCACATATGCACTTAATATCGTCCCACGTAGCGGTCTGAAGCAAAAGAGTATGGTCAACATATTTCATTATTTCGTTTCTGTTCACCTGTAGCGCTCCTCTTATTAGGTTTATTCTGTTGCCGGAACCTGCTCTGCAAACTCCCATGTTTTCATTTCTCTTATCTTTTCGACCGAGCCTTCTGCATACTTAACATTCAGCTTGTCACATATCTTTATGAGCATTACACTCTCATTAGCGGCAACATTCTGCTTATAGAGATATCCGTCGTCCGCTGTTATATAAATGACCGACTCTCCGCCGCTTGTGATTATGCGGATATCATCTACAGTTACGGTAGCCGTGGAAAATTCGTATTCGGGAGTTTCTCCTTCGGGAATTTCTCCTTGGGGAATTTCTCCCTCCTTTTTAAGCTTTTCTATATATGCACGTTTTGCCTCGGTCTGCGATTCTCCGGTTGCAACGATAGTATATTTCTCAACATTTACGAGAGCATAAAGTTTAACGAGTCCGGCATCGTCCTTAAGAACCATTATATAGGTTGCCTTTCCTGCGACGTTGATAAGCGACGGGAAGGATGCGGTGTATCTCTTTTCCTGGACTTCTCCTTCTGCTGCCGCCATAGCAGAATACTCTTCGGCGCCTATTACGGAATAGAATTTATACTCGCCGGTTCTTGCGTTGCTGATTATAAATCCAATGTTGCTTTCGTCACTCGTAACCGATGTTACTCCGGTAAAGAACCATACGTCGTCTTCAATAACGATATATCCGAAATCATCGGTGGTGATCTTACAGTCCTTATTTCCTATAACGCTGTTCCAGAATCCGTTTTTGAGCGTACCGTACCAGTCATATTTTTGCGATGCGAGAGCACCGGTAAATACGTTATCCACCCAAGCCGGAACATCGCCAAGTGCATAGAGCTCAGACGAACCGTCCGTTGGGTTAAATACTATTACCTCCTCGACGTCAAGTGCGCCGAACATCATTATCTTCGGTCTCATACACGAAACAATATAATAGGGATTTCCCTCGTCATCTATCTCGAACGAGCAAGAGCCGAATATCTTCGTGGGGTATTTCATACGAAGAACTCTGTTAAGATCCTCGCCGAAAAATGCGCTGTCGACATATTTCATGGGCGTGCTGAGCTCGATGTACTTTGCATCGGTAACGTTTACGGGGTCTACCATAACATAGCCGGGAATACCCTTGTCTCTGTTTGCCATCCACTTAAAGAAATCCGCATATTCAAGGTTGGATATCTTTTGAGGAGTGCGCTGGTAGTTTATCTGCTTGTAGTTGGTGCTGATCTCGTACTGCGAAACAACATTTGAAAGCGCACCGAGCGTTCTGTCGCCGAGTTTCTGAGCAGTTGCCGTATCCATAAGAGCGATATTGCTGACAACATCGGTCTCGGGCATATCCTCTTCAAATACGGCATCGGATACGTCTATAACATTGGAATACGCTTCGGCATTGAAGAATGTAGAAGATATAATACCGCCGACTATGAGCACAACGATCGGAATGGCAGCAAGCACAGCGACTATTTTTACTACACCCGCACCGTCAAATCCGAACATGCGGTTTCCAAGATTTCCCTTACCCTTTTTAAAATTTGTATAGCCTGCCTTTACGCTCAGCAAAATATATACTACTCCAAAGCAGATCGCCGCAAGCGTCAGAAATATCCAGAAAGCTTCGCTGAATACGTTGATTGCCGGAAGGGCAACGTAAAAATAGATTCCCGCAGCAACAAGAGTTACCAGTGCGGATATGATTATTCGTACACTTTTTTTCTGCATAAAACACCTCTTAAAATAATTATAAATTATGTTTGCGAAAAATCAAAAACACATTTTTCGCCATCTATTCTAAGCGCTCCGTCAAATCTCTTGCCGGTGCGCGCAGAAACAAAACCTTTTATTACCGAAGTTTTTCCGCTCTCAAGCATAAGCGAAACGTTACGCTTCGAGATCGCTCTGCCGCAGATATACGCCCCTACCCCGAATCTGCATCCGTTTTTGTAATTACTGCATCCGTAGCCGAATTTATTGCGTTTGACATCTGATGCGCAAAGCGGACACTTACCCACTACATCTCCGAAGAATCCCGTGTCCGTGTCCTCCTCAAGCGGAAGCTCGGGTATCGGAGCAAAATATCGTGATATCTCCTCTACCGCAAGAGCGACCGTGTCCTCCACCGCGCTCTCGCCTTTGAATACGCGCTTCAGGGCTCTGCCCATCTCGGAGGTCTTGAATTTATCCATATTTATGTTCATATGCTCAAGGCTCTCCACAAGATATATACCGTCAGGCAGGATGGTATACACGTCCTTTTTGAGCTGAATATATCCGCTCTTTCGTGCGTTATCTATGATTCCGGTACGGGTAGCCTCGGTTCCGAGCTCAACTCCGTCAAGCATCGCTCTGTATTCCTCGGCGTCATCCGCACCCACCGTATCCTCAGCCATCGCTTTTTCCTCTCGGAAGGGGTTTTTGAGATAATTGTTAAGAGTTTCTATGGTATAGTGCTTAGGCGGCGAGGTCTCTTTTTCGGCGGGAACGAAATTGATGTTGACGCGGTCTCCCTTTTTCAGATCGGGTAGTATCTTATCCTTCTGGGAGGAGTCGTCATATTTCATCCATCCCTTTTCCTTTACGGTCATTCCCTTGAGAACAAAAGTCTCAAGATCTCCAACGTCCACCGTTATCTCCACCTTTTCGGCAACACATTCCTCCGAGCAAAATACCGCAATGAAGCGTCGGAAAACGGTCGAGTATACCTGCATCTCCGCCTCGCTGAGCCTGTTTTTATCCGGGATCTTATAAGTCGGAGTTATCGCCGAATGCGACTCGATCTTTGAGTCGTCAAAGATGGTTTTCCTGTCTTTGAACTCGACGGGATATCCGAGCTTTGCACATCCTTCAAGTATCTTTTTTACCTTTCCCTTTTCTGCAGTCGCAAGATATTCCGAATTGGTTCGGGGATAGGTGAGATATCCGCTCTCGTAAAGCTTCTGCACGATCTCAAGACTCTGCGCCATCGACATCTTATATTTTTTGCCGAGAACGTTCTGCAATTTTGAAAGCGAATAAAGCTTACCCGGAGACAGGGTATCCTTTTTTCTTTTGACAGAGCTGACTATTGCTTCGCAGGCGTTATATTCAGTGCATTTGGAGAGCGCCTTGTTATATTCACTTCCTTCGAATCTCAGTTTACTTAAAAGCTCGACCGTCTCACCGTTGGTCTGTTCTTTGCTCGCTATCGA
Organism: uncultured Lachnospiraceae bacterium; assembly: GCA_964416635.1. Taxonomy (GTDB): domain Bacteria; phylum Bacillota; class Clostridia; order Oscillospirales; family CAG-272; genus HGM12713. Next base: position 4,285 of record CAYQEY010000075.1, read on the forward strand.
ATAGTATTTTTCGGGCTTGAAATTTTTTATTGCCATATCTCGTTCGTAAACAGCTCGCACTATCGGCACGATAACTCTTCCAACGCGAAGCAAAGTGCCGGTCTTCAGAGTAGCAAGCCGAGTGAGATTGACGCCGTAAAGCCAATCAATATACGTGCGGGCATAGCCCTCATTCGCAAGCGTGTCATATTCACTGTCGTCCTTCATCTCGGCGAACGCCGCACGCACGGTCTCGGGGGTCTGATCGGGCAACCATAAACGTTTCTGCTTCTTTTGCGAATGTAACGCCTTGTCTATGCAGGTGCGAACGATTATCTCCCCCTCGCGGTCGGCGTCTCCTGCGTTTACTATAAGATCGACGTCTTCGCGGTTGCAAAGATATTCTATGGTCTTATACTGCTTTATTACTCCTGCATCTGCCTCTTTGCCGTCCTCACCTCTGCGAAGCTCGTAATCAAATCGTCGCGGAAAGCAGGGCAGATTTTTCATCGTCCAGCCACGCTCCCCCTCGGGACGCGGGTTGTAGTGTTCTATATCGGCAAGCGAAAAGAGATGTCCGAACGCCCAACTGATGATACAGTTCTCACCCTCAAGATATCCGTCCCGCCTGCGAAATTCTCCGAGACCTGCGGCTATATTTCGCCCAAGGCTCGGTTTTTCCGCTATTATCAATATCATATATGAATTATTCCCATTCTACATCTGCCATGATCTTATACCCCTGCGAACGCACCGTAAAGATCAGTCTTTTAGCATCCTCGGATTCAAGTTTTTTACGAAGGCGGCATATATATACGTCGGCAATATTTCCGCTTTCAGCTCCGAGTAATGCGTTAAGCTCATCGCGTGAGACGGGAGAACCACAGCTTCTGCACAGTCGCTCGAGGACCCTTGCTTCGTAATCGGAAAGCTGTATATTCCTGTCTCCCAAGCGCACCGTATTCTCGGGAGATCTGCAGAAATATACTCTGCTGTCGTTGCCGTTCGCGAATATCTTGCTTTTGTCAAGCTCTCCGTGATGGTATACGCTCTCGTAGATCATTCTGAGGGTGCGGACCGATATAGGCATTGTAACCGTAATGGCATCCGAGGGCATATCGTTAACGAACCGTTGCTCATTTTTCTCATCAATAATACAGATCACGTGTGCAGGAAGCATTGTCGGAAGCTGACGCATACCCTGCAGATCAAGAACGCACATATCGTATTCCGAAATATCCGGGCGACTTTTTTCGGGGACGCTGACATCAAAGCCGCAATTCATGGCTTCAAGCTCGAAAAATCGGGAGACATCCCTGCGATTCGATATTATAGCTAATTTTATCTCCCTCATTGTTTCCTCACTTCCTAAACGCCCTGCTCTTCAAGCAAGCGTTTAAATATCTCTTTGACTCTGTCGGACGAATCTGCACACATTATTTCGTTCCGAGCCGCCGCGCTCCCGCGCATACCGTTTACGTACCACGCCATATGCTTTTTACCTTCGGCAAAGCCGGCACGCTCACCGCGCTCACGTATCATCGTATCAAGCTGCAGGAGCGCAAGTTCTATTTTTTCTTCGTAAGACGGCGCGATATATTCCCTGTGCTCGAACACTGAAATGATCTCCTCAAAGATCCACGGATTTCCCATGGCACCTCTTCCTATCATGACCCCATCACACGAGGTATAAGCAAGCATTTTTTCAGCATCGCCTACCGTATATATGTCTCCGTTTCCTATCACGGGAATTCTTACCGCCTCTTTGACCGATGCTATAACGTCAAGGTCGATACCCTGTGAATAGAACTGATCTCTCGTGCGTGCATGCACGCATATTGCGCTCACACCCGCATCCTCAAGTATTTTTGCCACCTCAACCGCATTTACCGATTGCGCATCCCAGCCTGCGCGTATCTTAACGGTGACCGGAATGTCGACCGCCTTACAAACCGATTTTGCTATCCTCCCTGCGAGTTCAGGATCCTTCATAAGCGCACTTCCCTCACCGTTGGAGGTTATCTTTTTTACGGGACAGCCCATATTGATATCTATCGCCGCAGGCGTTACGGTAGATCTGCATCCGCGGTAGTCTCCGCTCTCTATCATCCTTGCAGCTTCAGCCATAAACTCGGGCTCGTGTCCGAATATCTGCACTGCCATTGGCATATCATCCGGGAAAACCGCCGCAAGCGCCGCCGTATTCGACGGCAAAACATCCTGTCGCTTTGCGCGTTGCTCGTAGCAAAGTGCCTTTGCCGACACCATCTCGCTTACGGTATATTCCGCACCATGTGCAAGACAGATACGCCTGAAGGTCATATCCGTAACACCTGCCATCGGAGCAAGCATAAGTCCATGCTCCAGGTGGGTATTTCCTATTTTTAAGCTCATCGATCTCCTCTGACCTTTAAAAATTATTGTTATATTTTTATGCTTTTAAGCGTCGATTTCAAATCTATCCTGACTTTTTTTGAATTCATTTGTCATTAACGGTATTATTACGTTGTTTTATGTCGAGTAATAATAATTGACATTTTATTCCATTTATGTTAAAATACAAGTACATTAAATTTTTCCAAAAAGGAATCTCAAAATGAAAGAAGTAATCGAAAAAATCAAAAATTATATTAAAAATTCAATAAATCGAGTTATTGAAAGCACACGTTCACGCGAGCGTCTTGCCGTATTGATCTGTATTCCCATAACGATCACCTCGGTAATTCTCTGTGCTGTTTTGCTTTACAATGACAGCAAAGCAAAAAAAGTCTCGGAAGAACAGGACGGTTATACGGAATTTTATTTTGAGAAACCGAGCGAAAAGATCCTTTACAGCGAAAATTCCTCAGGCAGTCTTGAATATCAGAGTATCGGAAACGGAAGCTGTCTCGTAATGGGCATCGGAACATATCGCGGAAGCGAGCTTACCATTCCGGAGGAAAGTCCGTCGGGAGACAGAGTAGTCGGCATAGGAAACCGCGCGTTCGAGGGTTGCACCTCATTGGTTTCTGTCAGTATTCCCGAGAGTGTTACCAACATAGGAAGCGGTGTATTCAGGGGATGCTCCTCGCTCGTAATGATAGCTGTCGAATCAAGCAATGAAAAGTATTCGTCCTCAGGCGGAGTACTTTATTCGAAGAACAAGACCCGACTCATTTGTTGCCCTGCGGCGCGCATAGGAAGCAACTATCTTCTCGACCCAAACGTAAAGATAATAGACGATTATGCCTTTGACGGCATAAAAAACATAACCAAGGTACTCTACGAAAAAAGTACGTCGGATTTTGAGAAGATAGACATAGGGATCGGGAATGAAGATTTTTGTAGGCTCCCCATAACCTGCAATTACTATTCCTCAAAATAGTGTGGATTTGCCGAGATATCTGCAACATAAAATCTCTCCGACAAAACAGTTTAAAATCAACATACGCTTTCTCTCGCAAGCGATCTCAGACGGCTGTGCAAACGGCCGTCTCTTATTTTTAAGTTTCTATGTTAGCCTTAAAAAAATCCTTGCATCTTGCTATGTATTCGCGGATATCCCGCTTGAACTGCAAATGATAAGTTCTGTAATCCGAGGAAAATCCGTCGGCATCAGCTCCCATCTTGTTCGCCGCATAAATTGCACGGTAAAGATGGTATTCCTGCGTTACGATAATAATATCCCTATACCCAAGCGTTTTCACGCTGTTATAAACACTCTCAAATGTTGAAAAACCACTGTCATCCCGCACTATCGCCTCTGCCGGAACTCCGTTTTGCAAACAGTATCTCTCCATCGCAGACACCTCATCGTAGTCTTCTCCGGAGTTGTCTCCGCTCAGCAAGACTACGTCCGAGACTCCGCTTTGATACAGAGCTATTGCGGCTCTGAGACGATCCTCAAGCATATTTGACGGTGTACCGTCGGCTCTTACTCCCGCGCCAAGTACGAGAATGCAATCGTATTCCTTTTCTATATGTATCTCCCGGTTACAATCGTATATATCCGAGTGTCGTGTGCCCCATACTACAGCGCGGTTAATCGACGTTACAAACGCCAAAAGGATAAGGAGAATTGTAACAACAGTATACAAAACAAACTTATATTTCTTCAATTTTCCTATCCTTTCGACAATTTGAGATTGTTGGCTCAAAGCTTCTTCTGAGTTCTGTTTACTATTATTTCAGCAGCGGTCTCGAGATAATCGTTATCCATCATCTCGATCCAGCCTTTGTCAACGAGTGCGGTAAGCTTGGGATCCAGAGGAATACGCGCGAGCAGATCGTATCCGAACTTCTCTGCTATCTCATCTATGTGGCTATCACCGAATACATTTATCTCCTTGCCGCAATCCGGACACTTTACATAGCTCATATTTTCAACGACACCATATACCGGAACGTCCATCATCTGAGCCATATTTGCCGCCTTTGCAACTATCATGGAAACCAGCTCCTGAGGACTGCTTACGATAATGATACCGTCTATCGGTATAGACTGGAACACTGTAAGCGGAACATCGCCCGTTCCGGGAGGACAGTCGATAAACATATAGTCGATGTCGTGCCAGATGGTATCGGTCCAGAACTGCTTAACGGCTCCGGCAATAACGGGACCGCGCCATACAACAGGCTTTGTTTCGTCGTCCAGCATAAGATTTACCGACATGATGTCGATGCCGGATGTGGTAGTAGGCGGGATCATACCGTTATCATCGCCGTCAACTCCCGCCTTAAGACCAAATGCCTTTGGGATAGACGGACCCGTAACATCCGCATCGAGTATTGCGCATTTATAGCCCAGGCGTTGCATGTTTACCGCAAGCATAGAGGTAACGAGCGACTTGCCGACGCCGCCCTTTCCGCTGACTACCGCGATAATGTGCTTAACGCTGCTGAGCGCGTGAGGCTGTTCCTTAAGGCTCTGTTTCTCTTTTGACGAGCAGCTTGAGGAACAGGTTGAACAGTTATGTGTACATTCTTCTGCCATTTTTATTTCTCCTTTGCATTGGGTAAAATAGTTATACAAATATATTATACACCAAAAGGTATAATTTTTCAATAGATTTAAAAATAAATGTATTATTTTAACCGAGCCGTTATTTCGGACGAATTCAGCAGAAATATATTACAATTGCATCAATAAAAATCCCCCGCGGAATGGGGGCAGACTGCTGACAAAGTATGTTATCAAAATCGTAATAGTCAAAATATACAACGCAAGCTGTCCCCAAGCCTCCCTCCGAGAGGAAGATGGTGTTTTCGCAAGAAAATGACGGAAGAAGCCTGCGTACACCGTGTCATCCTGAGCGAAGGGCGCAGCCCGAAGTCGAACGCGAAGCGCGACACGCAGTGTCGGGATCTACTGGGAGGTGGACGGTGTTGGGTA
>CAYQEY010000076.1:0-9516 GCA_964416635.1 uncultured Lachnospiraceae bacterium
GTTTTATGCGGTTGAGTGCGGCAATATTTTGGGACTCGGCGGTGCATTTTACGCGTCTATTTGTGCTGTCGGTATTCTCAGCAAAGAGGAAAAAGACAGAACAGCGGAATTTCTGCTGGCTCATCCTGTCAGCCGCATCAGAATTATTACCGAAAAGCTGATTGCCGTGCTGATTCAGATCACAGCTATGAATTTAATTATATACGCTCTTTCTGTCGGTTCCATTGCCGTTATCGGTGAGAAAATCCCTTGGAAGGAGATAACGCTGATGCACCTCGCGTATTATCTGCTCCAGATAGAGCTTGCGGGAATTTGTTTCGGCATTTCGGCTTTCCTCCGCAAAGGCAGCGTGGGTGTCGGACTGGGAATCGCAGTGATGATGTATTTTCTGAATCTGATTGCCAACATTGCCGAAGTTGCTGAGTTCCTGAAGTACATCACGCCGTTCGGATATTGTGAAGGAGCAGACATTGTTTCAAACGGAAGTCTTGACGGAATCATGGTGACAATCGGCATGATATTGTGTATCGTCGGGATAATCACAGCCTATTTGAAATACACAAAGAAAGATATTCACTAATAATAACCAATGGCGTCGCATACTGTGCGGCGCCATTTTCATTATACTTCGGTAAAATCCGAGATTTAAATTACTATATAATTACGTCAGGACCGGACAAAATTAAAGTTTTTTACGCCATACCCATTTTTATGCTCAAAAAGTATTGACAAATTGTTCTTATTAGTGTATAATATCAATAAGAACAAAAACGCAATAAGGATAACAGATATGAACCGTAACACTATCCAGCGCTCTTTGGTTTTGGAAGCTGTAAACAAACTGCATTGCCACGCCACCGCTGACGAGATATACAATGAGATCATCAAAACGCATCCCCACATAAGCCGCGCGACCGTATACCGCAATCTCAATCTGCTTTCTGATATGGGCGAGATACGAAAAATGGAGATACCCGGCGGCGCTGACTGCTTTGACCACCTCCTGCACGACCACTGCCATGTGAGATGCGAGAAGTGCGGAAGGGTTTTCGATGTTGACATGGAGTATGTTTCCGGCTTGGAGCAGAACATCAAGGACTCCCACGGATTTGATTTTACCGGATACGATATTATTTTCCGCGGTGTCTGCCCGGAATGTAAAAAATCCTCCGGCAAGCAATGAAACCGGCACGTATTCCCCACAAATAAATTAAAAATATAAAAAAGGAGAACAGTTATGAGAAGCATTACAAAATTAGACCTGCAATATGCACACAGATTCTACGGATTCAAAGGAGAAGCCCAGTACCTGCACGGACACACCGGCGTTCTGACCCTTGAGGTTGAGGACAGCATTGAACCCGGCGTGAACATGGTATTCCCCTGCAACGAGATTCAGAAGACCGCATGGGAGGTTCTGAAGAACTTTGACCACGCGCTGGTTCTCAGAGAAGACGACCCGTTGTTGCCCGCCATTCTCGGCGTTTACGAGGAACAGGGCATCAGAAACGGTGCTCCGAGCAATAAAATGAAAGGACCTGCTTTTAAGACAGAGCTTGCCACCGCGTATCCCGAGTGTCGTCTTGTCGTTACAAAGGAGACCATGACTGTAGAAGGCATGATCAAAATAGTTTACGACCTTCTGAAAGATAAGCTCAATATCGCCAAAATCACCTTTACCAGTGGAGTAAATGCCGCATCTCAGGAATATGAGGTAAACAAGACCATCGACCGTTGCCCGCTGTGCGGTATCGCCCTGAACGAAAACGGCGTCTGCCCGAAGTGCGGATACCGTAAGTAATAAAAATCAAACATATCCCCGCCCGTTCGTGAATATACACGCCAACGGGCACTCGTGATAAGCCGCCGCGCAACTGCGCATCAGCCCGAAAAGGGGGCTGCCTCAAATGCTTTGTGTTTTGCATTAGAGGCAGCCTCTTTTCTTTAATACTATTACGCCGAAACGTGAGATGTCTTTGGAAATGATTGCCCCGATCTCGCCGCTCTCTTTGGCGTATTTGGACAGGATATCTTTTTGGTTGGATATACTGTTGCTCTCTCCGTCTCGCCTATCATCTTGGAAAAGTCTGCAATAGAGCGCTGTGATTTTGTTCTTGTCCCCGACTTGTCGCTTTTTAGCCGTAGTTACTCCTTTCTTGTAAGCCGAGCATTGCATATAGGCACAGCCATTATACAACGCTTGTTTACATTTTTCAAATGTTCCGTCAATTTTGCGATAACAATAGTTTCTTGAATTGCTCAAGCACCGAGCGCTTGCCGTTAACATCAAAATCAGCGGTAGCATTATAGATCGTGCCGCCGATTTCCTTTGAAAAACAAACCTGCTTCGTAACGTAACCGAATTGATCTCCTTTGTGAAGATTTTTGAAATCTTTGTGAAGATTTTTTGAGAATAATATTGATTTATTACAGTGCTTGTGATATAATTAGGGAAGAAGTTGTTTTTTGTCGAATAAGTTGAATAAAAAGTGAGTGTAATAATCTCCGGGTTGAGGTAATAGCTATGAATTTCTTGGAAGAGCGCATTTTAAAGGACGGAATCGTTAAAGAGGGAAACGTACTGAAGGTTGACAGCTTTCTCAATCACCAGATGGACGTTGAGCTTCTTGACGAGATAGGCAAGGAATTCCACAGACGCTTTGCAGATTTGAATATCACAAAGGTTTTGACTATAGAAGCATCCGGCATCGCAATCGCTTATGCCGTCGCGCGTTGCTTTAATGTTCCAATGATTTTTGCCAAAAAGGCAAAGAGCATCAACATAGACGGAGATATGTACACTACCGAGGTCGAATCCTTTACACATAAAAACAAAAATCAGGTTATCGTGTCCAAGAGATTTCTCTCAAGCGAGGACAGACTTCTCATTGTCGACGATTTTCTGGCAAACGGTTGCGCGCTTCAGGGACTTATCTCTATTGCCGAGTTGTCGGGCGCAAGTGTTGAGGGTATAGGAATTGTCATTGAAAAAGGTTTACAATACGGCGGAAGAAGCATTCGAAACCTCGGATATCGTCTTGAGTCTCTTGCTATAATCGAGTCTATGGATGCGGCGACACAAACAATAGTTTTCCGTGAGCAGTAAGAATTATAGCCTTGGTCGTTATTTTGGTTTATAAGGCTTGCCCTTGTAAATAAATTTTTATATTTTATTATTTAGGAGGAACTCCATCATGTCCAAGAAAATTTTATCTATGGTGTTGGCAGTTATTATGCTTGTCAGCGCTACCTTCATGCTCGGCTCTTGTAACGACAAGAAGGAAATCAAGGCAGCGTTGATCTGTTTGCACGGTGACAATTCTACCTACGATAAGAACTTTATTGAAGCATTCAAGCAGGCTTGTGCCAATAAGGGACTTACTGAGGAAAACTACACCATCATTACCGATATCCCCGAGGGTACCGAGTGCTACGATAAGGCAGCTGACTTTGCTGACAACGGCTACGACGTTATTTTTGCCGACTCATTCGGTCACGAGGCTTATATGATCCAGGCAGCAAAGGAATTTCCCGATGTGCAGTTCTGCCACGCAACAGGCACAAAGGCACACACCGAAGGACTTGATAACTATCAGAACGCATTCGCTTCCATCTACCAAGGCAGATACCTTGCAGGTGTTGCCGCAGGCTTGAAGCTCGTTGAGCTTTACGGTGACGCTGATGGTAAGGTTTCCGACGAAAACGCAAAGATCGGTTATGTAGGCGCGCATCCTTATGCAGAGGTCGTTTCAGGTTACACTTCTTTCTACCTCGGCGTAAAGAGCATAGTTGAGAACGTGACCATGGAAGTTCGCTACACAAACTCATGGTACGATGAAACTGCTGAAAAGACAACTGCTGAGGCCCTTATCGGTGCAGGCTGCAAGCTCATTTCTCAGCACGCTGACTCTATGGGAGCACCTACCGCTTGTGAGACTGCAGGTATTCCCAACGTTGCTTACAACGGCACAACAGGCAAGGAGACCTTCGTTATTGCATCCAGGATCGACTGGGTTCCTTACTTCGAGTATATGCTTGATTGCGTAATGAACGGCAAGGATATCGATGACGACTGGACAGGTACACTTGCTAACGGCGCTGTTAAGGTTACAGCTGTCGGCGATGCCGCTGCAGAAGGCACACAGGCAAAGCTTGACGAAATTTCCGCTAAGCTGAATGACGGTTCTCTTAAGGTATTTGATTGCTCTACCTTCACCGTTAACGGCGAACACCTTACCGAGTACCTTGCAGACGTTGACGATGCAGGCGACTTTGTTCCCGAGACCAACGTAATCAAGACCGAGAACGGCGTTACATTCTTTGACGAGAGTGCTAACCGTTCCGCTCCTTACTTTGATATTCGTATTGACGGCATTACAGAGGTAAAGTGATTCATTCTTTGATGGTCACATAAGCGAAATTTGTGATTGGTATCGTTAAAGGCATAAGGGTTGTTGTTTTTACGACAACCCTTTATGTGATAAATGTCCATATTTGCACCTCATACATAAAGGAGAAAAATCGTGGAAAAGCAGACTGTAATTGAGCTTCGCGGCATTACCAAGCGTTTTGGCGCAAGCATCGTTGCAAACAAAAACGTTTCAATAGACGTGAAAAAAGGTGAGATCCTCTCTATTCTCGGCGAGAACGGTTGCGGAAAAACCACACTTATGAATATGCTGGCAGGCATCTATTATCCCGATGAGGGAACTATCCTTATTCGCGGCGAGGAGGTCAACATACGCTCACCGAAGGATGCCTTTCATTACAATATAGGTATGATACATCAGCACTTCAAGCTGATCGATGTATTCACTGCCGCGGAGAACATCGTTATCGGGACAGACGATGACGGAAAATATGACATAAAATCGGCAAAAAAACGTATTCGCGAAATGAGTGAAAAATACGGATTCCATATAGAGTTAGATAAAAAAGTTCATGAGATGTCGGTCTCGGAGAAGCAGACAGTAGAGATAGTCAAGGCACTTTACCGAGGTGCGGATGTGCTTATTCTGGACGAGCCTACCGCGGTTTTGACTCCACAGGAGATAGACCGCCTTTTCGATGTGCTTCGTGCTATGCGCGCAAACGGCAAGTCTGTTATAATCATCACACATAAGCTCAACGAGGTTATGGAGATCTCCGACCGTGTTACAGTGCTTCGCAAGGGAGAACACATAAAGACGGTCAACACATCCGAAACCAACGAAAAAGAGCTTGCGGATATGATGGTCGGGCAAAAGATCACGCTGAACATTGACCGTCCCATGCCCGAAAACCCCGAGCTTCGTCTTGAGGTTGAGGGTCTTTCGCTGATGGGAAGTGAAGGACATCTGCTGCTTGATGATGTGAGCTTTTCTGCCTACGGCGGAGAAATTCTCGGAATTGCAGGTATCGCGGGAACAGGTCAAAGGGAACTGCTTGAATCTATTGCGGGACTCCATCATCTGCAAAGCGGTCGCGTTACCTATTACAATCCCAAGAAAGACAAGCCCATTACCTTATTCCACAAGACCTTTGAGCGAGTGATGGAGTTGGCAGAGATCGGAATGCTTCGCTACGCCGACGGCAGAGATTTCACCGGCAAGGACGAGAAAGGAAAGTCTCTTGCAAAGAAGACTATTTGTGAGCAGATCGAGGCAGGCGAGGTCTTTTTCAAAGAAGACGAGGTTATCAACCTTCGTGAAAAGACGCCTTTGCAAATTCGCGAGCTCGGCGTTCGATTTTCATTTGTGCCCGAGGATCGTCTCGGTATGGGATTGGTTGCAAATATGGACATCACCGACAATATGATGCTCCGTAGCTATCGCCGCGGAAAGTCGGCGTTTGTAGACCGAAAGACGCCTGAGGAGCTTGCAGAGGAGATCATCGACAGCCTCCAGGTCGTCACCCCCGGTGTGCACACTCCCGTTCGTCGTCTTTCGGGCGGTAACATTCAAAAGGTGCTTGTCGGTCGAGAGATCGCCGCAGGTCCCCGCGTTCTGATGGCGGCTTATCCCGTGCGCGGGCTTGATATCAATTCCTCTTACACCATTTACAATCTTCTGACCGATCAGAAGAAGAACGGCGTTGCCGTTATCTTCGTCGGTGAGGATCTTGATGTGCTGCTGTCGCTTTGCGACCGTATTCTGGTCCTTGCGGGCGGAAAGGTTATGGGCACGGTAGATGCACGCAAGGCGAAGAAGGAAGAAATAGGTCTTATGATGATGGGTACCGCACTCGAAGATAAAGAAAAACAAGATGGAGGAAGCTTATAAAGCTGTTTTGTATATGGAAAATCAACAAACCAAACATGAACAGATCAAAAAAGACCCTTGGATCCGCATTGTCAAGAGAGATGCGCTCCCGAAATGGAAGATAATTCTCATTTACGCAGTAGCGATCGTCACAAGCCTTTTGCTCTCCTCAATTATCTGCTCTCTGTTTTCTTCAAAAAATCCCGTGTCGTTTTTTACTTCCTTGTTTGCGGGCGCATTTGGTTCGTCTCGCCGAATTTGGCTGCTTTTGCAGGATACCGCGCTCCTTCTCGGCGTGGCAGTCGCACTTGTTCCCGCGTTTAAGATGAAGTTCTGGAACCTCGGAGGTAACGGACAGATACTTGTCGGCTGTCTTGCGGCTATCTCCTGCATGTTCTATCTCGGAGGAAAAATTCCCGACGCTTTGCTCATACTTATCATGACTGTTGCAAGCATTGTTGCAGGTGCGGTATGGGGTGTTTTGCCGGCAATATTCAAAGCGTACTTCGAAACTAACGAATCTCTCTTTACGCTTATGCTCAACTACATTGCCACGGGACTTGTGGCTATGTTCATTACTATTTGGGTAAAGAGCGGATCGGGTGTGCTTGAACCGTTGAACTCGGGAAATTTCCCCGATCTGTTCGGCAGCAAGTATCTGCTGACGGTGCTGGTTTTCTCGATACTCGCCGTACTGATGTATATTTATCTGAAATACACCAAGCACGGATATGAGATAGCGGTAGTAGGAGATAGCCCCAATACCGCAAAGTATATCGGCATTGACGTCAAACGCGTTATTATCCGCACTATGATCATTTCCGGCGCACTTTCGGGCCTTGTCGGACTCTTTCTTGCCGGAGGTATAAATCACACTATCAGCACCGCCTCGGCGAATAATATGGGCTTTACAGCCATAATGGCAGCCTGGCTTGCCTCCTTCAATCCCCTTGTGATGATCGGAACTTGCTTCTTCATCATCTTTATTTCAAAGGGTATGGTAGAGGTCAGAGGAAACTTTGGATTTACCAACGACAGCATTGCAAATATCGTCATTGGCCTTGTGTATTTCTGTGTTATCGCGTGCAGCTTCTTCATCACCTACCGCGTGGTGTTCCGCAAGTCGGGCGCGAAACGCAAAAAAACCGATGAAGCGAAAGGAGTTGATAGAGCATGACAATCTTTTTTGTATCTGCAATTTCAATAGCAACCGTACTTTTGTACGGATGCATCGGTGAGATAATCACCGAAAAGGCAGGACACCTGAATCTCGGCATACCGGGAATTATGTGTATGGGAACTGCAGGCGGTTGCCTTGGCGTTTCGCTTTATATGGGTGCTCTCTCTTCGCCTGAAAATGCATCCTGGGTTCTTCTTATCCTTATCTCATTGCTCTTTTCTTTGACGTTTGCGGCGGCACTCGGAAGCGTCTATGCGTTGTTGACCGTAACTCTCCGTTGTAATCAGAATATAACCGGACTCGCCATTACCGTTTTCGGCAGCGGTGCTACTAACTTTATTATGTCGTTTGTAGACCGTAATTACTTCGATTCTGCCGGAAAGCTGATTTCTTCATCCTTGCCGTTTGCCGATGCTCTCGGAGGATTTGGCAAAGTGGTGTTCGGGCACGGAATTTACGTGTATATTGCTGTTGCCGTGGCAGTTACTTGCTCTATCGTGCTGAACAGGACTCGTGTGGGACTTCATCTGAGGGCAGTGGGTGAGAGCCCCGCTACCGCCGATGCGGCAGGTATCAACGTGGTTTTGTATAAGTATGTGGCGATAATTGCCGGAAGTGCAATCGCCGGGGTCGGCGGATTTTACTACATTATGGATTATATCAAGGGCAGCTGGGAAAATGCCGCAACAATTGAGGCGTTCGGATGGTTGGCAATAGCTCTTGTTATATTCGTACTTTGGAAGCCCAATGTTGCAATTTTCGGTGCATTTCTGTTTGGCGCCTGCTTCATCGTGGCGTTTGTTATTCCCAATATCACTTCCACGCAAAGAGAAATTATCAAAATGTTGCCTTATGTGGTTACTATTGTAGTTCTCGTCTTGACCAGCATCCGTAAAAAGCGCGAGCATCAGCCTCCCGCTTCACTCGGACTTCCTTATTTCCGCGAAGATAGATAAAACAAAAACAGGCTTGTTCAACCCGGGAAGAACAAGCCTGTTTATTTTATCTTTTTGCAATAATCCCCGGAATTTTGCCTGCGGCGAATTCAAACCGGATCGCCGCGCGACTGAGCGACGAGCACGGTTCGATGAAGGAGTAAAATTTTTTAGTATAAGCTACTTAAAAAATTTTTCGTTTTGTTCGGTAAATCGGAATTTATCAAAGATTCTCCCAGTCTATCTTTTCATTCTTGTAAAAGTACTCTTTGTCATGTTCACCTATCTCCCTGAGAATGTGGCACGGGTTTCCGACTGCAACAACATTATCCGGTATATCCTTTGTAACTACACTTCCGGCACCTATTACAACATTTTTACCGATGCAAATTCCGGGGACAATGACAACATTGGCGGCAATCCATGTGTTTTCACCAATATGTACATCTTTATTGTATTGAAGCCCTTTCCCCCGCAATTCCGAATTGATAGGATGATTTGCCGTTGCAATTGTAACATTGGGACCGAACATTACTCTGTCACCAATAAAAATATGACCGTCATCCACCAGAGTCAGGTTTGAATTGGCATATATATACGAGCCAAAATGAACATGCCGACCACCCCAATTCGCATGAAAAGGAAGTTCGATATAATTATTTTCTCCGCACTCTGCGAATATTTCTTTCATATAGTTGTTTTTTTCAGTTATGTCAAAAGGCTTTAATTGATTGAATCTCCACAGCCTGTCCTGAAAATAGATTTGTTCTTTCATAATTTCGGCATCAGCCGGATCATATATTAAGCCTTTCACCATGCGTTCATATTGTGTCATGTTTTTCCCCAAAATTCCGATTTATCGATAATATTATTATAATTATTATAGCAAAAAATCTGTAGAAAGTCAACCCCACAGTCCGATTCCGCACAGCAGGTCAAAATCGGCGTTTGGCATTTTTTATTTTGAATTTTCCTTTGCGGTGTTTATAGGAGAGAAGTGGAATATCTTGCTATCGCTCAATGTGAAATAATGACCTTCGGTCATTGTGAAATATCGGCTTGGTTTCACTCCACCGATGTGAAATGAAATAAATCCCCACACGCCCGTGAAGTGAACCCAAAAGTTTAGACAAAATTAAATATTAAATTGCTTGTGAATGAG
>CAYQEY010000077.1:0-9428 GCA_964416635.1 uncultured Lachnospiraceae bacterium
TTTCGGCAAAATAAAGTAAGTTTTTTAACATAAAAACTGAAAACTTCACAAAAACGCATGCTTGTGTGGCGGAATAGGCAGACGCAAGGGACTTAAAATCTGCTGCATATAAGTTTTTATAACTTTTATGCATAATCAAGGGATTTTTTGAAGGAATGTCCCCAAAGTAAAAAGGTGATAAAATCACCAAAAACAGTTAAAAATTGAATAAAAAGTGCTCGCCCGAGTGGTGGAATAGGCAGACGCAAGGGACTTAAAATCTGCTGCATATATGTTTTTATAACTTTTATGCATAAACAAGGGATTTTTTGAAAGAATGTCCCCAAAGTTAAAAGGTGCGAAAAACAGCAAAAACTAAGCAAAAACAATCAAAAATTGAATAAAAAGGTGCTTGCCGCTGTGGCGGAATAGGCAGACGCAAGGGACTTAAAATCCCTCGGGGGAGACTCCGTATCGGTTCAAATCCGATCAGCGGCACCAAAAATTAGAGGTTTTTTTAACAAAAAAGCCTCTAATTTTTTGCTGTTGGGGACACATTGGGGACAAATTCACCCCGTTTTACCCTTTACGACAAAATTTTATGCAAAATGAATACATTTATTCAATCCCCTTTGGGGACAAAGCTTTGGGGACATAAAATATGCCTAAGTAATTTTTGCGAACCCGTTTTCTTTTGCGAAATCCTATGCTACGCTCGACTTGGCGAAAGTGAAACCTTACCCTGATTTTCATTTTTTAAACAACGAAAACGGTGAAAAATTATGAAATAATGTTCATCAAAACGTAACGGAATCTTTTGATTATCTTCGGCAAATTCGTGGTATAAAATAATTACCGAAGGAAATCCTCGGCAATTCAACATAAAGGAGTTTAATACTATGAGACGCTATTTACCTAGAAGTTACAATGAAAACAGGAGTTTATTCGACGCATTCGACAGCTTGTTCAAGCCGATGTTCTTCGACGATGTCAGGGATATGAGAACAGACATTAAAGAGACGGACGAAGGCTATCAACTGGATATTGAAATGCCCGGGTTCAAGAAGGAAGAAATTTCCGTATCGCTGGACGACGGCTATTTGAACGTAAGAGGCTCGAAGCACGTTGAAGAGGAGAATGGCGAGGACAAGAAGAACAAGAAGTATTTGAAAAAAGAAATCAGTGAAACCTTCCAACGCAGTTACTACGTCGGCGACGAGGTAACCGAGGAGAGCATCAAGGCGAAATACGAGAACGGCATTCTCTGCCTCGATATCCCCAAACCGCAACCCAAGCAGATTCCCTCGCATTCGATCAATATCGAATAAAGCGAAAGCCCGCAACGCTCGTTGCGGGCTTTGTCATTTTACAAAGGTCTGAAATTCCGTGTGTTTGCTCTTAAAGCACAGCTTATTCATATCCATATTGGCGACGATGACGGTCTTCTTTTCTTTTGTCGGAAAATAATTTTCAATTAGTTGAAATATATCGGAATTTACCGTTAAATCAACTTGCGCACAGGCGAAGGTCTGTTTGGGAATTTTAATCACGTTTTTATCGGAAGCCGGCGGGTTTAGTATTTGAAAGAATACCGAAACCGTCGGATGTTTTTTGTAATCAATGATAATACCCGCAGGGAACAGCGGGGACATTTTCTTTTTCTGCGCGTGTAAAAATAATTCCATCGAGAATTTTTCCTTTGCCGCTATATCGTTGTCGCCTTCGTATCGCTTAACGATAAAATACCGATCCCCGATTTCCCGCAGATAAACGCCTTCCGAACGGCTGTAAGTTTCGTTCTGTTCCATATTGTTAAGGGTAAACTCAATGGCATTCAGCCCCGTCTGTACCTCGGCTATTTTCTTTGACAGCATATGGCGGTATAAGTCGAACAGGCTTTTGTGGTCGATATTGCCGTCTTTATCGATATATTCCTTTAACTTCTTCAACGGCAGTTCGAGGCGTATCGCAAGTATTATAACATCTAAAATAACGATTTGTTCGGGCGTATAGTAGCGGTACTTAGTATAGGGATCGATGTATGCGGGTATAAGTATTCCAAGCTTTTCATAGTAGCGCAGTGAATTGATATTTACGTTTCTGAGACTTGCGAACTCACTGATGGTTAAATATTCTTTCATTTTTTATTTCGAGTTCAAAATATATTTATTTTTTAAGCGTTTTTCGCTTGACTCTATTATTATAATAGAGTTTATACTTTATGTCAACCGATAAAAAAGGAAGAAAACGAAATGAACGATAAGTCGAATTATTCGCAGTTTTATATCATTCGCACATTAAAGAACGTGTGCCACACTTACGACGCAGTACTAAACAAGTTTTTTGCGCCACTCGGTCTTACAGTTATGCAGTGCGAAGTTCTCAATTACCTTTTTCATAAGCCTGAGGGTACGGCAAGGACGGACGATTTGCTTTACATATTCAAAGTATCCCCGTCGTCTCTCTCCAGCGTTCTGTCCGCCTTAAAAAAGAAGGAATATATTCAATATAAGAATGTGGGAAGGGATTTAAGGACGAAACACATTTTCCTTACCGACAAGGCGGTGGGCGAGGAGGAGCGCATACAGGAAAATATGAGTGCGTTATACACCAAGATTTTTGCGGATATTGACGAAGAACATTTTGGAATCTTTCAATCGGTTGCCGGCAAATTGCAGAATAATCTGGCGAAACAATTATAGGAGGTATTTAATGAAAGAAATTCTGAAATGCATCGGAAAGTACAAAAAAGATTACGCTTTAACGATTGTTCTTGTTATTCTCGAAACCGTTTGCGAGCTTTTGGGAATTATCACGATCGGCAGTTTCATCGATGCGTTGACTTCGGACACGTCGATGAAAACCATTCTTTTATACGGTTTGGTCTTACTTCTGATAGCTGTAGTAACCTTTGTGGTAGGCGCAGCGAGTGGGCGCGAGTCCGTCAAGGCGTCTGCGGGCTTAGCTAAAAATGTGAGGAATACGATGTTTTCCCGCATACAGGAGTTTTCCTTTGAAAATATAGATAAGTTTTCCAAGGATAGTCTCGTGACCCGTATAACCACGGATATCAACAACGTACAACGCGCCGTGATGATGATGTTGCGCACGTGTATCAAATCGCCCGTAACGCTAATATGCGCACTTATTATGGGGTTCGTAATAAATTGGCAGATAGGATTGATTTACGTTGTCGCCATTCCCGTATTGGGCGTCGCTCTTTTCTTCTTGGCAAAGGCTGCCACGCCTCTCTTTAAAAAGGTGTTCAAGACGTACGATAAGCTCAATCTCATCGTCCGCGAGAATTTAAGGGGAATCAGGGTGGTGAAGAGCTTCGTCCGCGAAGAGCACGAAACGCAGAAATTCAAGAACGTTTCTGGCGAGATACAGAAATACTACACGAAAGCCGAAAAAATCATGGCGATAAACAGTCCCTTAATGCAAATCGCTTTATATGTCTGTATGATACTTATATCTTGGCTGTCCGCTAAATCAATTGTCGCTTCAGGGAACGGCGCTACGGTCGTAAACGGAATTTCGATGACTACGGGCAACCTGCAAAACCTGTTCACCTATGCCACAATGATATTGATGGCTCTTATGATGCTTTCCATGGTCTATGTGATGGTCATGATGTCGCGGGAATCTGCGCAGAGAATTTCCGAGGTTTTGTCTGAAAAGGTCAGCCTCAAAAACAAAGTGGGCGCGGTCAAGGAAATCAAGAACGGCGATATTACTTTCCACGACGTGGGGTTCAGCTATGCAAACGATAAAAACAAACTGTGTTTGAACAATATTAATCTAAAAATCAAGTCGGGTGAAACGATAGGCATTATCGGTGGAACGGGTGCGGGAAAATCGACGCTCGTTCAGTTAATTCCCCGCCTTTACGACGCAACGGAAGGAGTAGTCGAAGTTGGCGGTCTGGACGTAAGGGAGTATGATATGGAAGAACTACGCAACGCAGTTGCGTTCGTATTGCAGAAAAACGCTCTTTTCGCAGGCACCATAAAGGAAAACCTGCGTTGGGGCAATCCCGACGCGACAGACGAGGAAATAGAAGAGGTCTGCAGTCTTGCGCAGGCGGATTCATTTATTGAGAACTTCCCCGATAAATATGACACCTATATCGAACAGGGCGGCGCCAACCTTTCGGGAGGGCAGAAGCAGAGGCTGTGTATTGCCCGCGCTCTTTTAAAGCGCCCCAAGGTACTCATTCTTGACGATTCAACGAGCGCAGTGGATACCAAGACGGACGCACTAATTCAAAAGGCGTTTGCGTCGTACATACCCGAAACGACGAAGATAATCATTGCTCAAAGGATATCCTCAATTCAACATGCAAACAGGATAATAGTTATGGACGGCGGAAAGATAGACGCAATCGGCACGCACGATGAACTTTTGAAAGGCAATAAAATCTATCGGGAAGTCTATCACTCGCAGCAAAAAGGAGGGCAAGAAGATGAAACAAACTAAAAAGAAAAGCACGCTGACCCGCCTGATGGAATACCTATTTACAAAACATAAAAAGGCGCTCGTTCTCGTGATTATATCGGTTATCGTCAGCGCTTTTGCGGGCATTGCGGGCAGTATTTTCATCAGAATCATCATCGATGATTACATTATAAAAATGGTGGAGACGGGCGAAGACCTGTTCGCGGGGCTTGCGCTCGTTCTCATCGTGCTGGCGGTCATCTATCTTGCGGGCGCCTTGGGAACGTGGCTGTATAACCGTACCATGGCGGTGGTCGGACAGAATGTTCTGAAAGAGATTAGAGACGATATGTTCGCAAAAATGCAGACCTATCCCGTCAGATATTTCGATACACACGCTTTCGGCGATATCATGAGCGTTTACACGAACGACACGGACACGTTGCGACAATTCATCGCGCAGAGCCTGCCTGCCATTCTTTCCGCTGTTTTCAACTTCGTGCTCATGTTCTGTATGATGGTTTATTATAACATTTGGCTGACTCTTATCGTCGTAGCAATCACCGCCGTTATGATTATCGTTGCAAGAAAAATGGTAGGCATTAGCAGTAAATATTTTAAAAAGCAGCAGAACGCAATCGGTATCGTAAACGCCTATGTGGAGGAGATGCTCAACGGGCAGAAGGTTGTCAAGGTTTTCTGTCACGAAAAAGAGGCGAAACGGAAGATGGAAGAACTCAACGAAGATCTGTTCCAAAACGCAACCAAGGCGGAGAGCACGGCGATCGTCATGATGCCTACTCTTGCAGGCTTCGGTACATTGCAGTATCTTATCATTGCTATCGTAGGCGGTATCATGATGCTGTACGGAAGCGGTTCTTTCTACGTAACGCTCGGCACTATCGTCTCCTTTTTAGGTTTGGTAAAGCAGTTTTCTTCTTCCATTACGCAGACGTCCCAGCAAATGAACAGCGTAGTACTCGCTCTCGCGGGCGCAAATAGAATTTTCGCCCTAATGGACGAAGAGCCCGAAACTGACGAGGGTTACGTTACGCTTGTCAAGGCGACCGAAAAGGACGGGGTGTTGACAGAAGACCCCGAGGGAACAATTTGGGCATGGAAGCACCCTCACCATGATGGTACGCTTACCTATACAAAAGTAGAAGGCAGCGTCGTGTTCGATCACGTTGATTTCAGCTACGACGGAAAGAAAACCGTATTACACGATATTTCTCTCTATGCGAAGCCCGGGCAAAAAATCGCGTTTGTAGGCGCGACGGGTGCAGGAAAGACGACGATTACCAACCTGATCAACCGTTTCTATGATTTGGCGGACGGGAAAATACGTTACGACGGAATAAATATCAATAAAATCAAAAAAGCAGACTTGCGCAAATCGATGAGCGTCATTTTGCAGGACGTCAACCTGTTCACGGGTACGATTATGGATAATATCCGTTACGGCAAGCTGGATGCCACCGACGAGGAGTGCATTGAAGCGGCAAAACTTTCGGGCGCGGATTCTTTCATAACGCGGTTGCCACAGGGCTATCAGACGGTAATTCGTGGCGACGGCGGAAGTTTGTCGCAGGGGCAATGTCAGCTTATCTCCATAGCGCGTGCGGCAGTCGCAAATCCTCCCGTAATGATTATGGACGAGGCGACTTCCTCTATCGACACCCGCACCGAGGCTATCGTTCAGCGCGGCATGGACGCTTTAATGGACGGACGTACGGTTTTCGTCATCGCACACAGGCTTTCCACCGTTCAGAACTCCAAAGCGATTATGGTGTTGGCGTTGGGGCGTATCATCGAACGTGGCTCGCACGAACAGCTTATTAAGGAAAAGGGACAGTATTATCAGCTCTATTCGGGCGTTTTCGAATTAGAGTAAAAGAAATTTGCCTGGAAGAAAATTATATAAAAGGCTGAATAATTGAATATTCAAATGATATTAATGCAAAATATTGACTTCTAAGTTTTCTTACGATAAAATACCAGTAAGAAGAATCGGTGCGAGGATAGCACCTTAAAGAAATTCCGACTGAAGATATGATGTGAGGGTAACATCTGAAAAAGAAATCCCGTTTGAAGAAGATGCCCTTGTAGTAATACAGGGGCATTAATAAATTTAATATTTAATAAAAAAGTAGCCCGTCGGGACGGTCAGTCCCGACGGGCGTTTTACTCTACAACTCGTAATTCACTTTCTTTATTTCGCCGAAGTAGAATTCGTCGGCGTACTTGGTGTAGCCACGGTCAACTTTTGAGGTCTTGACGTCGGAGTCGAATTCGTGTCCGTCCCACTCCATAACAAGCTCTAAATTGCACCCAGCCTCCTTGCAACGGCTGATAAAGGTGTAGCGCAGTTCGTGAACGTGCCTTTTGGGAAAGATTCTCTTCAACGTGTCCGAGATGGTTTTCTTGGCGGCGTTGACGGCATTATCCAAATCGATATACGGCAAAACCCTTTCCATCATAGGCGAAATGGGAATTCTTCTCCGCTTCTCGCCGTACCCCAAGCGCGTTTTCTCCGTAGTACACTCGAAGTAATGGTAGCCGTTTTTCTCCTCCATCGTCAACGATTTCAATTCGCCGACCCTCAACCCTGTGTAGGTCAACACGAGCAACGAAGATACTCCGTAAAGATGCCTATTGTTGATACAGAAATCGACAAGGCGTTTTTCCTCTTCCTTGGATAGCGGAGTACCCTTTTTCGTTTCGTAGTGCGGCAGTTTGATTTTAGCCATAGGCGACTTAAAATTGTAATCTTCTGCGGCAACGTCGAAAATGGCATTGAGCATTTGCTTAACCTTCTCCGCCGTTCTGTTCTTGTTTTCGGAAACCAGGCGGAAGAGGTAGTCCTGCACGTCTTTTCTGGTGATTTTGTCGATATGTAATTCCCCCAGGTTGGGGATAATTTCCCCTTTCATCAGCGTCTCGTAGCTCTTGTAGGTGGATTCCTTAACCGTAGATTTTTTCTCGTTCAGCCAGCAAAGCGCATAATCTTTCAAAAGAGGTGCTTTGGTTGGCTTGGTTGCCGTCTGCTCTATCAATGCGGCAATGAATTTCTTCTTCATTATATCGAAGTTGGAGGAAGCTACCTCAATATTGTAGCCGTCTCTGCGGTATCTGGCGTGGTACATTCCACGGTACAGGCGGTACCTGACGATATGATTATCAATTATAAAAATTTGTTGAAAGTCATTCGGCATTTGACTAAGCTCCTTTGGTGTAAATTTAAGATAACTTCTCTCTTCCTTTTCTTCCGATTGTAGCTTTCGCTCGTAATCGGGAATCAATTTCTTTAATTTTTTCAGGGTGATACTGTCACGGGCGGCTTGCAGAACGGTTACGGTTGCTTCGTCACGACTGTCCTCGTTGGGTATCTCCTGAAGGTAGTTCAATAGGTCTGTATATTTCTTTTCCAATCTCCTTATCTCGGAAGCGTACTTAACTTCCGTGTCTCCTTTTAAATTTCCGTAGTGTGCGAAACAGTCCTCGCTCTTACGGATGGTAGTAACTTGCTATTAAATTGTATTGCTAATCCGAATACCCGTCGTCGAAGAGGTGGAACTCACGCTTGCCCTCTGCAATCTCCTGCAAAGCAAGATACCCTTCGTAAAGCAGTTGGGTTTTGGTAAATCCCGTTCGTTTCAAAAATTCGTTGATTTCCGTCAACTTCTTTTTGGATATGGTCGTATTGAACTGCCCACGTCGATTGTTCCTCGCTTGCTTGTGGGAGTTTTCGTACTTCCTGCGGACCTCTCTTGCCGGAGTATCTTCTAATTTTGTAGGCATAATGTTTAATCTCCTTTTGTTGTTACACCTACAGTATAATCGGAATAGTCCGACTTGTCAAGAGTATTCAAAGCATTTGATTTAAAAGCGGTAGCCGACTGTTATCTACCGCTTTAAATATGGTTGGTTACTTTGTCCACTTGCTGTTGTTAGAAGAAGAGGACGGTTTGTTTTGTTGTTCTTTACGTTCGGTGGCAAGCCGTTGCAATTGCGTCAACTCGTCAGGGGCAAACTCCTTTAACTTAATAAGAATTTCCGCACTTCGCTTGTACTTCTCGGCTTCCTGTTCTTTTTGCTTGAGAAGGCTGAATATGTAATCCCTGTCCTTACCGACAATTTGCAATTGCCTTGCTTGTTCGGCGTTAGTTGTGCGGAGCGAAATAATCTCTTGCTCTGCGTCCTTTCGCTTTTTGGGAATAGGTTTATTCTTCGCATCCTCAATTACTTGAACAGCTTGAGTTAAATCGTCTAACTCGGCTCTCTTTTTCCCGGTCTGCTCGTCGATTTCTCGTTCACGTTGTTCAGCGCCTTCGATAATCTTTTTCGCTTTAAACTCCGCCGTGGAGAGGTGCTTTGCCTGACTGCCTTCCTTGCCACGTTGCAATCCCCATTTCCTACCGATACTCTCGTGTAATTCGGTTTGTAACTGCGCAAGTTTTTGTCTGTCGAAAAGGCTTTTACTGCTTAACCGCCCTTGGTTGACAGGGATAAAGTTCAGGTGCATATGCGGCGTGGTTTCGTCCATATGAACGATTGCAGATATCATATTTTCTCCCCCATATTTGCGAGAGAAGAACTCGGCGCAATCTCTGAAAAATTCTTGCTGTTCCCACGGGTTTAAACCCATAAAAAACTCACCGTCCGACGTTATAACAAACGAATTCATCAAGATTGCGTCCGAACGAATTTTGCGTTTTAACTCCAACTCCGACAATCTCTCATTGATTATCTCTATATAGCTTTTTGTAGGATAGATAATATGATAATTGCGGTTGGTTCTGCTACTGTCTATCTGCGGATTACTCGCCTGATAGGTCTCGTCTCTTTCGTTTTCTTCCTCGACAGGGCTGACTTCCTGCCGTTTATATTTTTCCATATGACATACTAAATAACTGATTTTCTTTTCCTCCTGTAATTATTTTTTTAGTAGTTAAAAGCCTCGCAGAGCGAACGGAACTTAGCCTTGCTAAGTGTAGTGAGTTACACCTATG
>CAYQEY010000078.1:0-8972 GCA_964416635.1 uncultured Lachnospiraceae bacterium
TTTGCTCGTCTTAGCGGTGTTTTTTCGGCGGCAAAGCCGCCGAAAAAACGGATTTAATTTGAAATCGCTGATTTTTACAATCGGCTAAAAATTATTTGAAAAATATAAATCTTATGCTTTCGCGCCTGCATAAAAATTTATTTATTTTCGAATTTATTATAGCATTTTTGCATTTATTATGCTATAATAAATATGCTGAAAAATATCGGAAATCTCATCTTTAAATTAAGGAAAACAAAATGAAAGAGTATTACGTTGAGAGCGAAAACCGCGAGCTTGGAGAATACGGTATAGAGTTTTTTCATGTTACACCGTCGGGAATAGGAACTGTCACATATCCGCACATACATCCCTCTCTTGAATTTATTTATGTAAAAAAAGGCGTGCTCGAGATATCTGTAGACAACAGCTACACGTTTACCGCCTATGCGGGAAGTATGCTCATATTCAGGGCAAACACCATACATACCATAATCAGCGTCAGCGAGGAGCGCGCTGTATATTACGTACTGAAGGTGGCGCCGACGGTGGTATTCAGCACCTTTGCCGGGAAGGAGCAAGGCAGCTGTACTCTGCCGTTTTTGCAAAAGCGTAACGACGACGTAGTGTGCATTTGCGGAGAAGAGCTTGCGAGCGAGATAGAAGAGCTCTGGCAGGAAATGATAGGCGAATACGAGCGTGCCGAGCGTACATTTTATTCAGCTCAGCGCATAAACGCTTCGCGACTATTGCTTCTGCTGATACGCCGATGCCTCCCGCCGCGCACCGAAAAAAGCGAAAGCGGAGAGATAAGCGAGCGTTCGGTCGAACAGATATACACCGTTGTGGATTACATAAATAACAATTTTTCGTCCGATATAACACCGCTCGACTGCTCGGAATTACTGCATATAAGCTACGGCTATTTTGCTAAGCTGTTCAAGGCGGTCATGGGGAAAACATTTAAGGAATACCTGACCGATATACGAATGTCGCGTGCGCGCATCCTGCTTATTTCGACCGACCGTTCTGTAACCGAGATAGCCTCGATGTGCGGCTACCCGAATATTTCTTATTTCATATCCGAATACAAAAAGACCTTCGGAGTTACGCCGAAGGTCACTCAAAAGCAAGCAAAATACAAAAGCGGACGCAATTAGCGGTTACAGACCCGGTAATAAAACGCTTTGTATCATTCCTTTTTTAAATATTCGTAAAGCGTGCCGTCGGGCGAGAGCTTGATAAGAAGCGGCTCTCCGCACTCCTCTGCGAAAATCAGGCACACGGGAGAGGAATTAATATCGTGGCAATAGTCAAAGCTCTTTCTGTGCTCCGCGCGCGCGTTTGCCGACAGCTCCTTTTCCTTTATCTTGTCCTCGTTCTTTTCGGGATACAGCAGATATGTCTCTGTAATATTGTCAATACCTATCCTGCAGACCGTCGTCCGCTTTTTTCCGTTCGTCAGCTCGCACACCGTAAGGTCGAGGCTTCCGTCGTCGTCTCTCAGCACCGAATAGACAAAAGATTTTGCGATATAGCGCGTGATAATATATATCACCGCAACAAGGCAAAGCATACCCAAAAGCTGAAATGACCATCTGAAGGGTATTTCCGACAGTATCATCGGCGTAAGAAAAAAAGCCGCAGACAGACAGATGAGAATTATGATAACACCGTTAAGTCGGTTGCGGTTCTTTTGCGGGACGTATTCGTATTCTTTCATACGAGCCTCCTTTATATAAAGTTCAAATAGTCAATTGTAAAACTGCGTTTTCCAATTGAGAGCCGCGCGGCGGGGATACGCGCACTTATCGCCGCCTGCCAAAATCGGAGATTTTGGCGGCTCCCCTCGGTGCGCGGACTCGCTTTGCTCGTCTTAGAGGTGTTTTTTCGGCGGCAAAGCCACCGAAAAAACGGATTTAATTTGAAATCGCTGATTTTTACGATCGGCTAATAAAGTTCAAAGAGAATACTTGAATTGTCAACAAATAAGTGGTATAATTATACCGATAACATCCATATTATAAACATTATACACGAAAGGAAACAATATGTCAAGAGTCTGGGTCGCAATTAAACGCTTTGGTGCGGTCATAAAATTTTTATTCGTGTCTCTTATTCTGACCGTATTCATTTTTATGGTCTGGAGAATATCCTCCACAGGCACGCCAAAGGAGCTCAAAGCGCTGATGCCCAACGACAGTCTGCGTGAGGCTTACAGCCAAAGCGGCGACGACCTTTATATATTCGAGCAAAAATACGATGAAATAACGCGTGCCGATCGAAACTCAGGCTATTTTGCCGTGCCTGAAGCGGTCTTTATTCCCGAAGCTGATCAGGCACAAATAATTTTCAGATACAACAACAGCACGATTCGTGCGCTTGCCGCCGATTACGGACTTGATACCGTACCGGACCGAGAAGAAGAGCTGTACGACGTAAGTCTGGTCTTTTACATTGACCTGACACCCGAGGATACCTCCGACAACGACGACGTCGATTCCGCGGGTCTTAAGAAAGTGCGCGTACTGCCCTCAGAGCAAAAGAGCGAGCGCACGAGCATTTACAATTTCTATCGTTATACCTTCGACTTTGACAATGCCGAAGAGGAGATAAATATGCAGGAGCTTATGGATGACGGCACACTCATCGCAATCCACGCCGAGTTCTACTACAAAGGCGACCTCGATTACGAGAAAACACCATACGGCGCGTTGAGCCTTTATTATCACCAACGCTCAAACTACGACGTAAAGCTGAGCTCCAAGGACAAAAAGGCTTTGGGAGAGTAAGAGCGACATGGAAGGAAAAAAATTCACAAAAAACGATTCGGGATTCATCTGCAAGCACTGCGGCAAAGAGGTCCTGCCCATGGGCACCAGCTCACGTAATCATTGCCCCTTTTGCCTATACTCGCTTCACGTTGACGTGAACCCGGGCGACCGCGCCAACGAGTGCGGCGGACTTATGCGCCCTATACGCACCGAGCCCGACGCAAAACGCGGATTTATCATCATACACAAATGCGAAAAATGCGGAGAGATACGCCGCAACCGTGCCGCGCTTAACGCCAAGGAGCAAAACGACGACCGCTCGTTGCTCATCCGTCTTACCGCGGGAACCTTGTGAGGAAATATGAAAAACACAAAGAAGTATTCACCCGATTGTTTTGATATCGACGCGCTCGCCTCTCTCTCAAAGCTTTCGCTGACCGATAGCGAAAAGCAGAGCTTTCTTTCCGACGTGTGCGATATGGCAAACTACACTTACGATATGCTTCACGGCGAGAGCGCCGACGGCGCTCTCGCCGTTTGTGCACCACTGCAAAGAACTCTCGACGAGCTTCGCGAGGATATATGCGAGATTTGCATCGACGTAAAGGATATACTCCAAAACTCACCCGACATAACCGGGCAATATATCCGAGTTCCGAAAACCGTCAAGGAAACGGAGGAATAAAATGAAGGATATAGCCTTACGAACGCTCTCGGAGCATATCCTCTCGCTTAAAAACAAAGATTACAGCTCGCGTGAGCTGACACTTGCGTATCTCGAACGTATAGATGCCGAACGGGAGCTCAACGCATATATAACCGTTTGCGCCGAGCGAGCCCTCGCTGCCGCCGATGCCGCCGATAGGCGTTCAAAAAACGGCGAGCGTCTGTCGCTCCTTGACGGTATTCCCTACGCGGCAAAGGACAATATCGCCGCCAAGGGTATTTCTCTTACGTGCGGTTCAAAAATGCTTGAGCACTACGTCTCTCCCTACGATGCGACTGTCATATCCACACTTTCGCAGAGGGGAGCGATCTTGCTCGGAAAGACCAATCTTGACGAGTTTGCCATGGGAACGGGAACCGAAAGCTCATATTTCGGCAGAACGAAAAATCCCTCGGACCCCGAAAGAGTTCCGGGCGGAAGCAGCGGAGGAAGTGCCGCGGCTGTGGCTGCCCATCTTGCGTCCTTCTCACTCGGCTCCGATACGGGCGGCTCGGTTCGCCAGCCTGCCGCTTTTTGCGGTGTCGTCGGTCTGCGCCCGACCTACTCTGTACTCTCACGATATGGGCTCGTCGGCTTTGCACCCTCGCTCGACACTGTCGGTATACTGACCGAAAGCGTCAGCGACTGTGCGACCGTGCTTTCGAATATCGTCGGCAAGGACACCAAAGATGCCACGTCCTCCCGCCATCCCGACCGACTTGAGGACGTAGTCTTTACAAGCTCGCTCAAGGGAAAAAGAATAGCCATAGTGCGCGAGGCGATGGAACTTGAGCTCGCATCTGACGTTCGTGAGGCGCTTGAGCGCGCCTGCTCTGCCGTCAAAGAGATGGGTGCGGAGCTCCGTGAGATATCGCTCCCGTCCTTAAATCAGGCATACGCGAGCTATTACACGATATCTTCTGCCGAGGCGTCGTCAAATCTCTCGCGGTTTGACGGAGTGCGATACGGCTTCCGCTCAAAAGACGCAAAAACGCTTGACGAGCTTTACACTCTCAGCCGCTCTCAAGGGCTCGGTGACGAGGTGAAGCGACGCATACTCTTCGGCGCACTGGCGGTCTCAAAGGATTTCAAGAGCGACATCTATGAAAACGCCGTAAGAGCAAGGGCAAGAATAGTAACAGACCTTGAAAAAGCGCTCAGCACTGCGGACAGTCTCCTGCTTCCGACGTCATCGGGCGCGGCGTACAAGGCGGGCTTGCGTCAAAATCAGCTGTTTGACGCTTACACCAAGGACGATCTGCTCTGCGTACCCGCATCGCTCGCGGGACTTCCCGCTTTGTCGGTTCCCTACACCAAAGAAAATTCTCTCCCGGTCGGCATACAGCTCGTAACAAACAAATTCTGTGAACGCACGCTTATTGAGATCGGATGCGCCATTCAAGATAATTATTCGCGAAAGGCTTGATATATGAAAGAATATAAAATGACGGTCGGGCTTGAGGTGCACGTCGAGCTTAAGACCGCTTCCAAAATATTTTGCTCCTGCCCGACGGATTTCGGCGCGCCGCCGAATACGCAGATCTGCCCGGTCTGTATGGGGCTTCCCGGCGCTTTGCCGGTACTTAACCGCAAGGTCGTTGAGTACGCAGTCAAGGCGGGACTTGCAACCAACTGCAATATAGCACGCAGCTCGGGTACAGACAGAAAAAATTATTTCTATCCCGACCTTCCCAAGGGCTATCAGATATCCCAATACGGCATGCCTATCTGCTACGGCGGCTATATCGACCTCGGGAACGAGCGCATCGGGATCACGCGCATACACATAGAGGAAGACGCCGGAAAGCTGATACACGACCGCGACGGCGGCACGCTTGTTGACCATAACCGGTGCGGAGTGCCGCTTATCGAAATAGTATCCGAACCGCATATACATTCCTCGGAAACGGCGCGAGCATATCTGAAAAAACTGCGCTCCCTGCTGGTCGCCGTCGGAATATCGGATTGCAAAATGAATGAGGGCTCTATGCGCTGCGACGTAAATCTGTCGGTTGCCCCCGCAGACTGTGAATCTCTCGGAGAGCGTACCGAAATTAAAAATCTTAACTCCTTTTCATTCGTTGCAAAAGCAATCGAATATGAATTTTCAAGGCAGTGCGCCATACTTGATGGCGGCAAAAAGGTAAAGCGGCAGACTCTGAGGTATAACACCTCAAGTGGAAAATGCGAGGTCATGCGCTCAAAGGAATCCGCCATGGATTACCGTTTTTTCCCCGAGCCCGATCTGCATATGATATCACTCTCGGACGAGGACATTTCACGTATTGAACGTGAGCTTCCCATGCTTCCCGACGAAAGAAAGAGCATTTACGTGCAGAAGCTTGAACTTTCGGAATACGATGCTTCTCTGCTCACCTCGGACATAGGTCTATCGGATTATTTTGACAGAGCGGCGGAATATACGCAGTACAAAAAAATTCTTGTGAATCTGCTTCTCGGCGAGATATTGCGGCTTAGTGATGGCGAGGAGTTTTATTGTCCTATATTTCCCGAACGCCTCGGGGAGCTCTCCGATATGTTGGGAAGTGAGCGGATAAACAGCTCGACCTCAAAAAAACTGCTCGCGAGAATGTGGAGCGAACCGAATATCTCGCCAAGCGAAACAGCAGAACGCGAGAGGCTTTGGCAGATAAACGACGAAGACACCCTGAGTGCACTCGTCCTTGAAGCGATAGAAACCGATCCCAAAGCTGTTTCGGACTACAAAAACGGAAAATCCTTTGCAATACGCGCGATCATGGGAAAAGTAATGTCGGCAAGTGCGGGCAGAGCAAACCCCGTAGTAGCGGAAAAATTGATAATTCGGGAGATAACGAAAGATATCGGGAGATAAACAGAAAGATCTGAGCGAATTTTTAAATTTTTTTCAAAAAAGACTTGATTTTTATATTTTCTTGTGGTATAATGGTCGAGTCAGCGTGGAGAGATGGCTGAGCTGGTCTAAGGCGCACGACTGGAAATCGTGTGAACGCTAATACCGTTCCGTGAGTTCGAATCTCACTCTCTCCGCCATAAAAAACCCGAGAGGATCGCTTGCAATCCTCTCGGGTTTTTTGCGGAAAAGAGCAATGCGAGAAAGCCTCCTCAGAAAAACTACTTGTTGTCATGTTTAAACCGCATAAACCGGGCTTGATACCAAAAACTTTCTAGTAGGGAATTCTTTGGCGCTACCTTTCTTCTAAGAAAGGTGGCAAAAACTAATACACAAACTAACTAAATTCGAACAAAATTCAGCAAACCGCGCCTTTTTTATTCTCAAATTTAACAAAAATTATCAAGCATATAATCATTTTCAATGACAAAACTAACTTTGAACGGAAATTACCGTTTCAAAGGAGGAATTCTTATGGTTATGGATAGAATTGCCTTGATAATCACGATAATCGGCGCGCTCAACTGGGGTAGTATCGGTATATTCGGTTTTGACGTCGTTGCGTGGATCTGCGGAGGTCAGGACGCTCTGATAAGCCGCATAATCTACACGGTAGTTGCCCTCGCGGGTATCTGGTGCGTTTCTCTTCTCTTCCGCACGCGTGAAAAGTTCGAGGCTCTTGACGAATAATTAAGATAAAAAGCGTTTTGATGATCTTCAGACCGTCAAAACGCCTTTTATTCTATACGCTTGTTTTTATTCAATTGAAGCTGTTGTTGGTTATCAAAAACTCGGTGGTCTTGTCGTAGAGCATGGAAGTGTAGATAAGTTCTGACAGATTTTCCTTCACGTATGCCTCGGTGTATCCGTAATCCTCAACATATTTTTTGACGTACCTGTCGAAAAGAGTCTCTTTTTCCGACTCTGTCAGCTCGATCTCCTCCTTACGTCTGATAAGCTCGAATATGACATCGTCAACAGCCATATCGCGCGCACCTGTAAGCATACTCTCCTCGGTCACTCCGACCTCTGCAATCATATCCTCGTAGCTCATATTCGCCTGTTCTGCGTAATATTTATACTGTGTGCGCGCCTGATTGAAATAATATTCCACCTGTGCTTCGGGATAGTTCTTTATTGTCGCGCCACTCTTGACTTTCGCCCAGACTGCCTCGCCCTTCGTGCCACCGGAAAGTTCCACCGTAAGCCCCTTGTACTCACCGAGTTCAACGTAGGACTCAAGCTCTTCAATGCTCATTTCACCGATATCAACTGCTTCGGCGCCGTATTCTTGCTCTTTTCCGGTGCAACAGATACAGCCGAAAAGCAACGGCATGAGCGTTAAAAGACAAAATATTCTGATATAAATATTTTTCATACGACCTCCGTGTAAAAAGAAACAGCAGCCCGTATGTATCAAGCTACTGTCTCTTTTGAGTTATTACTTGCTCTCAACATTGAGAACTTCCTTGCCGTTATAGTAACCGCAAGCCTTGCAAACGCGGTGATTTCTTACATACTCACCGCACTTGGGGCACTTTGTCATGCCGGGAAGAACAAGCTTCCAATTGTTAGAACGTCTCTTGTCTCTGCGAGCCTTCGATACTTTTCTCTTCGGTACTGCCATAGTTACACCTCCCTAAAGCGTGTAAAACACAACTTTCAATTTATGTTTATATTTTTATTTTTCGTCTTTGTCTTCGTCAAAGAAATTCTTGAGAACTGCGAGCCTCGGATCTATCTCCTTGAGCACACAGCCGCAATTCCCCTCGCGCTTCGGTCTGCCGCACTTGGGGCAGAGTCCCTCGCAGTCTTCCGAGCAAAGAAGTCTTGACGGAAATCCGAGCAAAAGCTCCTCGCGAAGCGGCTCGTCAACATCAAGCTCGTTGCCGTTGAGAACGACGTATTCGTCGGCAAGCTCTTCAAGCTTATCCTCGTCGATAGTTCCCTCGGTGGTTACCGTGCGCTCGAAATCAAGAGAGAAAACTCCGTCAACCGGAGCAAGACATCTTGCACACTCGCCGTGATAAACAAGCTCTGCCGTAAGAGTGAGGCGCATATATCCGCTGTTGTCGGTAAGCGTACCTCTAATGCGTGCATCCTCAAATCTGACGCCGTCCAACTGTTCGGGAGAAAGCATATAGTCGATATCGATTTTTTTCACCTCTCCGCGGAGAAGCGGAGCAACATCAACGACCATATTTTCCTCCGTAAGACCTTTGTTTTTGCGCATAGTTTTCCTTAACACAAAATGCGACAATACATATTATAATTCATTTTAGTCCTCTTGTCAAGGCTTTTTTTAAATATTCTTTTGCAAATAAATTATTTTTGTCTTTATTTATAAAAAATCTTTACTTTGGAGCTGCGGTGTGATAGAATTATATATATAAATCTGTTTTTTCGGAGATGGCTTGGCATGAAAAATGAAATCTCGGCTCCTCTTACATTTTCTTTTGATAATAAAGCTCTTGCTATGATGCCGCCAAGAAGTGCGCGCTCCAACAAGGGAGATTACGGCAGAGTGCTTTGCATTTGCGGCTCGAACGGTATGGCGGGCGCGGCATATCTCTGTGCGAAGGCGGCGTACCGCGTCGGCGCGGGGCTGGTTGAGATATTC
>CAYQEY010000079.1:0-8971 GCA_964416635.1 uncultured Lachnospiraceae bacterium
GACAAGCTCATTTCAAAAAACATGACAAGTGGGTTTAATGTGAAGTAGCGTAAAATATTTGGCTACTGAGGAAGAAAAAGCGGATGAAATTCAACATTTCGTCACATTTGTATGGTATAATATAGAAAAACAAAAAACATGACAGCAAAAGCAGGCGTTCGTAAAGAATCGCTGTTTGTGGGGAGGAATTCTCGCCGTGATTGATATACAATATTCCCGGAGGTGATCAATATGGATCAAGTGAAAATTGGAAAATTTATAGCATCGCTCCGTAAACAAGCAGAACTTACGCAAGAGGAGCTGGGCGAGAAACTTGGCGTAACCAATAAAACTATCTCTCGTTGGGAGAATGGAAACTATATGCCGGACATCGAAATGCTGCAACTGCTTGCAAAGGAATTTCATGTCAATATCAATGAGATATTAGCCGGAGAAAGAATGTCTGACGCTGAGTTCCGAAAAAAGGCTGACGAAAATATTATTGCAGTTTCCAAAAGCAGCGCATTTTCATTTGAAGAGAAAAAAGCATATTTCAAAAAGAAATGGCGCACGGAGCATATAGCACTGTTTGTCCTTTTAGGCGTAATCTTTTCTATGTCCATACTTCTGCCAATTCTCTTTGGACGAATAGAGTTTATTGGGTTGGCACCACTTGTTGGACTTATTGAATATGGATATCAAAACAATAAAATGATGATCTATGTAGAACACAATCTATATGATTAACCGCAAAAACAAGAAAAACATGACAGATTGGAGGTAGGCACATGAGCATCCTAAATCAAAATCTGCTGACGCTTGACTTCTGGCAGGACAAGGTAACATACGGCAAGCAGACCGTCCCCATCGGCACGATTGGCTGTGCCGCACTCAAAATCACCGATGAACAGATCACAGAACTCATAACGCTCTGCCAGCCATTGACCGAAGTAATTCTTATGCTCGGTACGGGTAACGTGGATGTGTCTGTGTTCCCCGTGGCAGAGAAATCTCTATTGAAGATTATCTGCTTCTTGCAGAAAACAAAGCCGTTCTCTTTTCTGGACTTGGCAACGGACGAAAAGGAACTGCACCGGCTTTTCGATGAAGAACACATAGAAAACATCGTTGCGTACACCAAGGCATTACAGGAAATCGGCGCAGCAGCTTCTTTTGATGAAAATTACAGCCACGCTGTCGGTGTCTTGAAACTGACACAGGGAATGTCTCAGCTTGGGAACACGCTGAAAATATTCAAGGGCGGTATGATTGACTTCGCCCACAAGCTCCATAACAGCAAACGCACACCGGACGGATATGCCGCTGTTTTTGCAGAGCATTTCCTAAAGGATGAAGCATTATCTCCCGACAATTCCATATGGATGCAGTTGACCAATACCACCATACAGTATGTATCTTCTGTCATGCCGGAGAAAGGGATACCACAGCTTGTGAAGCGTATGCACTACGTTTCTTTTGTGGGAATGTTTCGTTCTGATTTGTTTGAGGGATTATGTGTCGGTCATGCGCCGAGGTTATGCCCCATCTGCGGAAAATGGTTTCTGACTACCGATGCAAGGCTGACAAAATACTGCGGAGGGCTTGCGCCGGGGGACAAGCTCGGACGCACTTGCCGTCAGATCGGCAACCTTAAAGGCAGAGAGCAGCGAGAGCTTGCGGACGATCATCCCATCAAAGCGATCTACACACGCCGCATGAACACGATCACGCAGTATCTTCACCGTGGTACTTTGGACGAGCAGACCGCCGCCGTGATGAAAGAGCTTGCGAAAGATAAATTGGAGCTTGCGATTTTGGATGTTGATTATGCCAACGGCAATTATGAAAAAGAAATGGAACAATCTGCTCTGCTGAATGAAGCAAGAAAGAAACTTTGAATTTGAAAGGATGAAATAAATGGAGAACGGAAGAATCATTGTAATTACTGGCGCACCAGGAACGGGATAAACCTCAACATCCGCTATTATTGCAAAAGAATCCAGTATGGAAAAGTCTGTGCATATGCACACAGATGATTTTTATCATTATCTAAGCAAAGGGGTAATCCCACCATATTTACCGGAATCTAACGAGCAAAATCTGATTGTGATTGAGGCTTTTTTAGAAGCCGCAAAGCGTTATGCCCGTGGCGGATATGATGTTATTGTAGATGGTATTATCGGTCCGTGGTTTTTAGCGCCATGGTTGAATATTGTACACGAAGGATATGAAGTGCATTATATTATTTTGAAGGCTGATAAGAATGAAACTTTGAAGCGGGCAATTGAACGCTCAAAATTAGATAGAAAAACTAATATTGAATTAGTAGAGACTATGTGGGATCAATTTGATGATTTGGGAGCATATGAGAAATATACTTTAGACACAACGCTACTTTCAGTTGAAGATACTGTTTTTGCTATTAAAGAGAAAGTTGCAAATAATGCGACCTTACTTCTTGAATCATTCGAAAACCAGTAATACAACTTTCAGTTTCCGTGTGAAAGGAGGTGCGCCTAATGTCCGAAGAACGCTTCTGGAATACCGATGAATACATCAGCACAGCAAAATTCGCTGTGCAGAATGGGGCTATGACCATGCGACAGGCGGGGCGCATCTTCCGTCTTGACCCTGCGCCGCCCAAAGCGGAGGACATCAATGATTACATTGTCTCCGCTATCCGTGAAAATGATCTGACCTACTTTACATACTTTCTCCATCACTATGAGCCAAGGTTGAACAAGAGAGTTTACCGCTTTCTTCTGACCGAGGGCATTGACCGATATGACCCTCTGCGTTTTCTGGATTACAAGCTCAGTTGTGTCCTTGCCATGTTGGAGTGTTTGCAAAATTACGATCCCAACAAGGGCGCAGACTTTCTTACCTATGCCCATCACTTCATCGGCAACGCACTTCTGGATTGCCGCCGACAGGAAGAAGCAGGCTCATTCAAATCTCTGGACGAGTACAAAGCCGCCCGTGGTATTGCATGGCTCTACAACAATTCCGGCAAAAGCGCAAAGGGGGTCATTGCCGAATATGCTGCCGAGCAGAACTGCACCGAAGAAACTGCTGCTGAGTATCTGACCCTTGCAAGGCAGAACCGCAGCCGTGTTCCGTTTTATTCCACCATGCAGGACGAGGACAGCGAGGAAACCGGCGAAGATGTAACCTGTGACGATAGTTGGAACTATGCGGACATTCTCTGGAACGGGATTCGTGCTGATGCGGTACAAGCGGCTTTTGACAAGCTCAGCTACAAGGAACAGGATTTTCTCGAAAGGCGCAATGCGATCTGCATGAATTGCGGACGGGTGATGTCGTGGGACGAGCGAGTTCCTTTTGAGAAACTGTCAACCGACTATGAGTACAGCAGCACCGGCGGAGCAGAACGGTTTTACAAAAGAGTGGTAGAGAAGTTGACCGAGATACTGGTGGATGCCGGAGTTCTCGGTGTGGTGGAATTGAAGCTGACCGACAAAAACAAAATAATCGCCGCCGCTACATACGAGTACAAAGCTGTACATCGGTATGCAAACGACGACGATGAATGGGGAGAAATCTGTTTTAACTTTTCTGCGGGAACAGCGCAGATCGTAAAACTGGCAGACGGCGATATGAGCAAAACAAACATGTTTGCGAAAATTACAATCCGCAAAATTCTGGAACTCTCCATGAGCGAGCTTCCGAAGAAATTGACGATTCCATTTGATTTGGAAATGGAGAGAATACGATACGGGAGCTGATCGCTGCGGCGGGGTTTTATATACCTCTTGCGCCCCCGTTGGCACTGCCACCATACACACGAACAGTCGGATTTTGCTCAAGGCAAATTCCTTATAAATATAATTCAAATAAGCAAGTTTTGCTGTAGTGCTAAGCATTTACTAAGGTTACTTTGATACAATAAAGAAAACGAGGTGTATGTATGAGGATTTTGTATGCAGAGGATGAACGAGGTTTATCTGAGGCAGTTGTAGATATTTTAACATATCATCATTACACAGTAGATGCGGTATGTGACGGAGAAACCGCTTTGGCATATGCGCAGTTAGAGGAATACGACGGTATTATACTTGATATTATGATGCCGGACAAAAGCGGCTTGGAAGTTCTGAAAGAACTTAGAAAGCTTGGATATAAAACACCTATTATGCTTCTCACGGCGAAAGCAGAAATAAAAGATCAAATTCTTGGTCTGGATACCGGTGCCGACGATTATTTACCTAAGCCGTTTTCCATGGAACTTTTATTGGCACATGTGAGGGCGTTGTTGCGCCGCAGACCGGATTACATAGCAAAGGTATTGATGTTCGGTAATGTCGAACTGGATCAGGAAAGTCATGAGATGTATGTTGGAAATCAAAGTACAAGCCTTGGTAAGTTGGAGTACCAGCTTATGGAACTCATGATGCTCAATCACGGACGCTATTTTTCAACGGAAGAACTTCTGTGTAAAGTATGGGGTTACGATACGGAAGCACAGCCAGGTGTTGTGTGGGTATATATTTCCTATCTGCGGAAAAAGCTTGCCGATTTAAATGCTGACATCAAAATCGTTCTAAAGCGTGATGTTGGATACACATTGGAGGCACACAAATGATTCGTAAACTGAAAAAAGAATTCATTTTTACAGCTATGATTGGCGTTTCCATTGTGCTGATAGCCTTGCTTGGAACACTAAATGCCATTAATATTCATACGATATATGGAGAAATTAAAGAAACACTACTCTTGTTGTCCGAAAGTGTGGATAAAAAGTTTTCGGATTTTGAGGATATTGAAGAAGATTTTTCTTTTACAGACTTCTTAGAAGATCCGAAAAACAGGCAGGATATGATCCTGTCATCCAATTTTTTCGTTGTCCGAATGGATGCGGATGGCAAGCCAATCTATGTAAATACCAAACAGATTACTTCTTTAACAGAAAATGAAGCAACCCATTTAGCTGATAAAGTACAAGCACACAAAACTCCCTTGGGAACGTACGGAAGATACCGCTTTCATATTACCAATATTGGAGGGATAAAAACCATTGTGTTTTTAGATATCTCCGAGGAAATCGTATCATTTTTGAGGATTTTGCTTCTGTCGTTGGGGCTTGGCATTGTTTGCTGGGGACTCATGCTGATTTTGGCAATCAAATTATCAAACAAAGCTATTTCTCCGGTTGCAGCAAGCATTGAAACACAAAAACAATTTATTACAAATGCCAGTCACGAACTGAAAACTCCCGTGTCTGTCATTTTATCGAATGTAGAAGCATTGGAGTTATATACAAGCCAAACGAAGTGGAGTAACAACATAAAAAACCAATCATTGCATTTGACAAAAATGGTTCAGGATTTGTTGACGCTGTCCAAAATGGACGAAAAAGCACTGACAGTCAATACTGAAGATATTCCTGTCAGCGATCTGCTGCAAACAGAATTGAATGCATATCAAACAAGAATTAACAGCAAAAACATTACTCTGTATTGTGATTTGGATGACAACATATGGGGAGTGGCGGACAGAGACCAACTGGAAAAGCTTTTCGCAATTTTGATCGACAATGCGATAACATATGCAAATAAAAACGGAACCATATGGGTCCGTTTGAACGAAAGAAAACAGCACTTTGTATTTGAAATTGAAAACACATGTGATGTTCTTCCGGATGTTCCACCCGAAAAGCTGTTTGAACGCTTTTATCGAGCAGACAAAACACGGCATTATGGCGAAGGAAAGTGTGGAATCGGATTGTCAATCGCTAAAGCTATTGTTGACTCACACAATGGTAAGATTAATTCCAATTATCTTCTGGAAAATAGAATCTGCTTTACGGTATATCTGTAAAATAAATGCTGTAAATCCCACAATCGTATAGATAAACTGCGCATAAAAGGATGATCGTACTTTTATGCGCAGTTTTTTTATATAGCTGTGTCTTCTAAGCTTCCACTAAGGCTGCGATTATAAAATAAAATAAAATAAGTCATTATGCGAGGTTTTTGTATGAAAGAATTATTTCATATTTTCAAATGGAACTATAAACGGTTCTTCTCTAACCGGAAAGAGACCGAGTGGCTGGAAGAACATTATTCTGAAAACCATTCCTATTGCACAAATGCTATTTCATCTATCCTGAAAAAGCATGGGAAACGTTGGTTGTTGCCGGTAAATATCACTTTATTTTTACTGGGCTTGCTCTTCTTAATTGCAGATGATTTTTTGCAAGCATGTACACAATCTTTTTGGCTATCTTTTTCAAGTATTGTAGTAGCTTGCATTTTTATGATTCTGAAGTTCGATGCATGGAAAGTACAAGACGACAAAAACATTTTGAAACTGATGTATATTGGAGGAATGAGCTT
Source organism: uncultured Lachnospiraceae bacterium (assembly GCA_964416635.1). Classification (GTDB taxonomy): domain Bacteria; phylum Bacillota; class Clostridia; order Oscillospirales; family CAG-272; genus HGM12713. The sequence goes on from CAYQEY010000079.1 coordinate 6,336, forward strand.
TTTCGGCGGATATGCCTCCATTACTTACATATTTTTGATCATATATGAGAATATCGTTGCTTACAGCGCTTGGGGAGGAAATTGAAATGCTAAACTCACTTTATGATAAACTGAGTTCCAATGCGGCAGTCATTATTATTTCTCTTGCAATCATGTTATTGTGCGGTTTTTTAATGACTCGTATTACGAAAAAATTAAAATTGCCAAATGTTACCGCCTACATCGTGACCGGAATCATGATCGGTCCATTTTGCTTAAACTTACTTCCACAATCATTCATTGAAGGTACAAGTTTTCTGACTGATATTGCACTGGCTTTTATTGCATTCAGCACAGGAGAGTTCTTTAAGTTTTCTAAATTAAAAAACAATGCAGGAAAAGTCATTGTTATTACGCTTGCGGAGGCGTTACTCGCTTCCGTTTTTGTCTTTGTGCTTGAATTTTGGATCTTACATCTGAATCTTGCATTTTCTATTGTGTTGGCGGCACTGGCTTCCGCTACTGCTCCTGCTTCTACCATGATGACCATTCGTCAAACCGGAGCGAAAGGTGACTTTGTAGATACTCTGCTGCAGGTGGTAGCATATGACGATATTGTAGCATTATTGGCATACAGTATCGCTATTTCGATTGCCGTATCCGCTACAACAGGTTCCGCTGTTAAATTAACCGACATCATTCTGCCTATTATTAAAAATCTCGTTGTACTTGCGCTCGGTGGAATCTGGGGTCTATTTATGAAACTGTTGATCCACAAGAAACGCTCAACAGACAACCGATTGATTGTTTCCTTGGCGCTTCTATTCTCTTTTTGCGGAATTTGCACCGCTATGGATATTTCACCGCTGCTTGGCTGTATAGCTATGGGAACGGTGTATATCAACACATCCGGTGATGAAAAACTTTTTATGCAGCTCAATTATTTCAGCCCGCCTATTTTGTTGCTGTTTTTTGTTCGATCCGGTGCTTCGTTTGACTTGAACGCTTTGATAAAACCATCCGGAGCAATCGGCGGTGTTCCTTTGCTTTTTATTGGTGTACTGTATTTCATTGTTCGCATTTTCGGTAAATACATAGGCGCATTTATCGGATGCCTTTTAGCACGAAAGCCAAAAGAGACCCGGAACTATTTCGGATTGGCATTGATCCCGCAGGCAGGTGTTGCAATCGGTCTTGCCGCTCTGGGTGCAAGAACTTTGGGCGGTGATATGGGCAATGCTTTGGAAACAATTATACTTGCATCCAGTGTACTCTACGAATTGATCGGTCCTGCTTGCGCAAAGCTTTCTCTCTATTTGTCAAAATCGTACACCACGAAGCTGGAAGAACTGATTCCGTTGGATGAAACTCAGGCAAGCACTGTCCCCCCAAATGCCGTAGACGAATTGATTGAAAGAATCAGAATTATCCAGCAAGAGCTAAAAAACGAGACAATCAGTGCTGAAGAAAAAGCTTTTACAGAAGCGGCGGAACAGCATCTGGAATCGATAGCGATTCAGCACAGTCGTCTGGTATCGGGAGGTAAAAGAAAATGATAGACCCTATCGCAATCATACTGGGAGAATGGTCTCAGCAATTAAATATTTACAGTATTCTTTTTAGGATTATTTCGTCTGTCTGTCTTGCTGCTGTGATTGGATGTGAGCGTTCCAGCAAGCGTCACTCCGCTGGTCTACGCACCTTTATATTGATATCTCTTGTCGCATCCATGATTATGTTGATGGATATTCAAATAGCAGCAGATACCGGGTTGTATCTTTTGTCCTGTGCCGGAATTATCGGAGTCGCTATTATCAGTGTAAACTCACTTTTGGTTAATTCCCGCAGTCAAATCAAGGGATTGACCACCGCAGCAGGATTGTGGGAATCAGCAATGATCGGGTTTTCGATTGGTGCAGGATATTACACGATTTCATTGATTGCTTTTGCGGTATTGCTTTGCAGCCTCTCTGTGTTTCCAACTTTAGAGCGATATCTAAAAAATCGCTCCAATCATTTTGAAATCCATCTTGAATTGAACAATAGTGGATATTTGAACAATTTTGTTACTACAATACGAAGACTTGGATTAAGGATCGATGATATCGAAGCAAATCCTGCATATGCAAATTCAGGTCTTAGTGTTTACTCTATAGCACTATCTATTCAAAGCTCGGAACTAAAAAAATATAAGACGCATACAGAAATAATTGAAGCGCTACGAAGCTTGGATTATATCTATCATATCGAAGAAATGCTGCCTTAAAAACCACAGCCCTGACAGACTGTTAAATCCAGTCGTCAGGGCTGTACCATATCCTTTTAGTTTTCCAATCGATGTTCCCGGCGATTCTTTGATATATTTTGTCAAATTACCGCTGAAAACCAATTGTGCATATTCCAACGGCTTGTTATATATCAACCAATCTAATTCCGAACGCTGATACATATTGTCGGCAACCTCGTTCTCAACGGCAATAGTGTCAATCGCAATCATGCTGCCATCGGTGAACTTCAGTTCCACACAGCAGTTATCGAAGTTATATTCGCAGGATATAAGGTGTTTCATGGGTTTTACCTCCAAAATTGTTTTGTTTGGAAGTAATGTAAGCGTGGGTTTTAGTGTGGTATCTTTAACTATGGGAAACCCCGGTTTC
>CAYQEY010000080.1:0-8908 GCA_964416635.1 uncultured Lachnospiraceae bacterium
CATTTTGAGTGCCTGATAGTATACCTCCATTACGACAACCGTTACGCCCGAGTCCACCATCTTTCTCATATATTCCTGAATGTCATAGCTTTCGGGAGTGGTGTTTACCGTGTTTATCTGATGCGTACCGTATATAATGCCGTTTGAGCCGATATATCCTGCAGATATGCCGTTTGCTTCGAGAATGTTATAGATGAGCAGAGATGTTGTGGTCTTTCCCTTGGTTCCCGTGATGCCGATAACGGTAAGATCGTCTGCCGGGTATCGGAAAAACGCCGCAGAAAGTCTTGCGAGAGCGAGGCGCGTGTCGGGGGTTATGATTATAAAAGCGTCGTCCGGAAGCTTGATGGGGCGCTCCGCGACGAAAATACGGCATTTGCGAGTGTAAGCGTTATAGGCGTATTCGTGTCCGTCGTTCAGCGTTCCCGATATACAAACGAAAAGCGAGTCTGAAAAGACCTTCCGCGAATCCGAGCAAAGAGATACGATCTCAACGTTTTGAGGGTCTGTTCCGGTGCGGTTTATCACCTCGGTATAATCGATTACTTTCATTAAATCGGATAAAAGCATAGTCATTTCACATCCTTTCCGTAATATTTCATAAGAGATGGATCAAACCCGATGGGAGTCTTGCCGCAGATGTCTATCGCGCGCAGAGCGAGGATCTCTAAAGAGTCGATGAGATATTCAGGCATGGAAAATTGCTTTTTTATAAGCGAGAGCTCGGTGCATCCGAGTACTATAAGTTCTGCTCCGCGGGCGCGGAGGGAATTGACGACCGAAAGGAAGGCGGCAATATCGGGGTCGGCACCTTTTTTTATCTGTTCGAATATAATTCCCGTTACAGTGTCCTGCTCGTCGGAGCTAAGGGGAATGGTGGATACCGAATAGGGCTTGAGAAATCTTTCATACGCGCCCGATGCCGCTGTCCCCTCAGTTGCCGGAACGCCTATTTTGCGCACTCCGCAGGAGCTGCAATAGCGCGCCGTTTCCGTTATTATATTAAGTATGGGCGTGTTTACCGCCTCGCATATGCTGTCGTAAAAATAGTGCGCGGTATTGCAGGGGATGGCGATGAGGTCGGCGCCTGCCGCTTCAAGTCGGCGTGCTTCTTCGGTCATTGCCGAGGTCGGGTCATCCTTTGACCGACCGAGAATGAAGGATGAACGGTCTGGAGTGTCGGCACGCGATGAGAGCAGAAAATTGATATGATCGCAATCGCGCACGGCTTTTGTGTGGGAGATGAGCATTTCGCAGAAATAGACGCCTGCCATTGGTCCGAGTCCGCCGAGGATCCCCAGCAGCTTTTGCTTTTTCGGTGCAGTCTGCAATCTGCTCACCGCCTTTCTTGATTTTTATAAAACAGGTGTTTTTATTTTGCAATTTTCATGAGTGGAGAAGATTCAAAGAGCCTATCGGCATCGGCGAAGACGAATGTGCGCTCAAGCATTTCGCGTTCTGCTTGTATTGTGGATGCGTATTTCCCGTCGGTCGGGATCAGCAACGGCAGAGTACAGCAATTTTGCTGTGCCAGAGAGATCAGCTGTTCTGCAAGCAGACGGGAGCTGTCGGTAGCGGAAAGCACGACCGTCCTGCTGGTCAGGTCTAAAAGATCGAGCACAGAACGTCGATCGTCGCAGATGACCGAAATTATTCCGAATTTTCGATGTATCTTTGCGGCAAGTCTATGTGCCGCGCGGCTATTTCCCAGAATATACGGAACGAAATAGAGTCTTGCCTCATCACGTAGCGTTCTGTCGCTCATAATACCTCCATTGAAAATATTCTCGCACGATAATTATATCATATGAAACCATCTTTGTCAAAGGGTTAATAGATTATTTTCTCAAATAAAACACAAATTATTCCCATGGGGCTTGCAAAAAAGTGTAAAATTGTATATAATGTACGTAAGACTTAAGACTTAAGAATTCGGGGGGACTGTATGAAAAAAGAGATGGTCTATGACGTATTCTCAAACATGCCGACGTTGCACACCGAGCGGCTTTCTCTTCGTCCTATGCATCCGATCGATGCCGAGGATATGTTTGACTACGCGAAGAGGGAGGACGTAACGCGCTATCTGCTCTGGAATCCTCATCCGAATATCTCGTACACCAAGGATTATCTGCGCTATATTCAGGGACGATACGCTTTGGGAGATTTTTACGATTGGGCGATAATAGATAAAGAGAGCCGACGGATGATAGGAACTTGCGGCTTTACCCGTATCAATACCGATAACAATTCAGGCGAAATAGGCTATGTTCTGCACCCGGATTTTTGGGGCAAGGGGTATGCCTGCGAAGCGGCAAGGTGCGTGATCGACTTCGGATTTGAAAGGCTCGGGCTTCATCGTATCGAGGCTCGCTTTATGAAGGGGAATGAGCAGTCGCTTCGCGTAATGGAAAAGCTCGGAATGAGATTTGAGGGATATCACGCCGACGAGATCTTCGCCAAAGGATGCTACAAAACCGTCGGAATTTGCGCAATATTGGCTGAATAAGACGAAAAAGGACTAAATCAACAAATAATGTTGACAACAGTATAAAAAAGGTGTATAATGTGCACAGTATAGCTTTTGTGCTGTATTTCAGATAATTATTGAAAAGGAGAAACTTATGAACATATTCGGTTTGATCTTCTCACTTGTTTTCTTAGTGTGTGCCGGACTTGCGGCTTTGATAGGCATACTTTACGGAAGGAAATATAAATGGCAACTCTCTTTTACACGTATAATAAGCGTTTTCGTCGCGGCATTGCTTGCCGCAGTGATTGCCGCGATCATATCCAATCTGACCGTAAGTGCGGTCATGTCGTCGCTTGAAAACAGCGGCGCTCTCGGAGAACTCGGAGAGATTCTCGAAGAGCTTCCAAACGGCAACAAAACACTCAGCGCGCTTGTGTCGATGATAGCTGCTCCCATAATATTCATTCCGCTATTCCTGATATTGAGGATTTTGGTCAATATTATTTCCAAGCTTGTTCTTAAAAGTATTCTTTCTCTTGCAGATAAGAAACAAAGTTCTGCTCGGCAAAAAGAGAGAAAATACGTTGAAAGAAAACATTTCAGCAAAAAAAATGAATATCTTGTTGTGCGACATGCGAATTATCTCGGTGCTGCTCTGGGTGCAGTTTGTTCGGTTTTGGTTCTGTGCACCTGTCTGATTCCGCTGACAGGTATGCTTGACCTTGTCGACGGAGTAATTCCCATCGTACTGAATATATCCGGAGAAGAGGAAGAAGAGACTGAACAGACCGAGGAGGCGGTACCGACCGCCCTCCTCACAGTGGTAAGGATAGCCGACGGCGCCGCAAATAATGCGGGAACCTTGACGGTAAAGCTTGCAGGCGGAAAATTCTTTTACGGTATTATGACCACGAGCAGTATCGACGGCGAGATGGCTAACCTTAATAAGGAGAGTAAGCTCTTTGCCACACTTACGGGTGCGGCGGTCGAAATGCTTGACACTGATGCAGACCCGACAAGAGCGGCAGACGCGATCAGAAAGGTATCGCCTGCGTTTGATAAGTCGGTCGCAACACGTATTCTCATTACCGAATTCTGCTCGGCTGCCGGAGAGGATTGGAATGCCGGCAGAGAATTTCACGGAATCAAACGTCCGTATATCAATAAACAGTTCAAATCGTTGACTAATGCAATGATACAGGTATTTTCAACCTCGGATAAAGAAAATATCAAATCCGATGTCAAGGCGCTTACCGAGGCGATGGCAATTATCACCGAGGATGAGCTTATGGTAAACATCATGAATGACCCGATGGTGATCCTTTCCGATGAGGATACCAACTCCAAGCTTTTGAGAGTGTTCCTTGAAGACGAGCGTCATATGCCTCTTGTTGACGGCATTGCCGATTTCGGCGTCGGAATGATGATGGACAGCGTAAAGGCTCCCGCGACCAAGCAGGAGCGATACGTTGATTTTATCCGTGAATTCACAGCCGTTGAAGGAACAGAACAGGAAGAGCTTGCGGCAGCATACGGCCGTGTTTTCGAGAATTACGCAATAAGAGACTATGAGCTGCTTTCGGAGCACGCGGCGTCTGCGGCACTTGCAGGTTCGAATATGACGGCTTGGGTAATCAATAATGTAGTGGCTGACCAAGATGAGTTTGCCGCAAAAACAGAGTTGGTCTCAAAGGAAATGGTCGTTGACGGCGTAGCCGTAGTCAGTGATAAAGATCGCGAGGCAGACGCTCTTGCACACGCATTTGCGGTTATTTACAATATTACGGTCGATATCAGTGGTGATGCCTTCAGCGCAAAGAAAATGCTTGCGACCATGGGTCCCGCGCTTGATTCCTTTGCCAATACCGAAACCGTTGGTGCAGAAAAAACCGGGCTGATGCTCACTGCCATCCTTCAGTCCGAGCTTGTTCACGATCAGATAGGATTTACCGTTCTTGAGGCTACAGATACCGCGATCTCAATCCGGGGAAATTCGGCAACCACCGGATATGCGTCGGTAATGCAGTCGCTTTCGGGAGTTATCGAAATGCTTGAGTCGGCTTCCGACAAGAGCAAGAATACCAAGGAAGCGGTAGACAGGATGCTTGCAAATCTCACACCGGAAGCGGCAACTGTTATGCAGACCATGGCAACCCCGGGAGTTATGAAGAATTACGGTGTTCCCGAAAGAAGCGCAGCTGCATCTGCCGAAATGATAAGCAATACCTTCGGAAACCTCAAGGATGTTCCCTCCGATCAGTATGCAAACGAATCCGGTGCGGTCGCGGATATGATGAACGTGATGATGTCTATTACCGAGAATACAAATAGCGCTACTCCTACCTTTGGCGGTCCTGACAGCGCAACGCAGATAAGCGAGGAAGAGTACGTAAACAATATTATGGATTCGACGGCTATGTCCAAGACCGTGGTTGAAACCGTCTACGGAGAGGGCGATGAGCCCAAGACCGACCCGTTGGATTCTCAAAAGAATCTTTCGGATACCGAAAAGGCTAACCTTGTAAAATCACTTAACAACAGATGGCAGACATCCGAAAAGGACGAAGATACAAAGAAGGAGATCATCTCCATCGCGGCTATGATGAATCTTTCGGTAAAAATTACCGATGATGCCGTTACTTTGGCTGAGTAAAGGTCCAGTAAGCTTGTGTATCGTTTTTGTCGCCTTTCTTGAAAGAAGGGCACCGTAAAATCAAGACCGGTTTATGCTTTAAAGACTTGCTTTACAGCCTTTTTCCAAGATAGATCGTTCTCGGGACTTTCGTTCCGAGAACGATTTTTTTTGTAAGGGTTACATCATCCCGCGCAAAAAATTTTTGGTCAAGTTTTTTACCGTATTTTGATTGACATTCATGTTTTTTGTGGTATAATATATAATGAGCGAGAATTTGTATCGCTGAGAAATACATATTTTTATATTGATACAGAGGAACGAGAATGAGGAAAACTAAGATCGTATGCACTATCGGACCTGCGTGCAATAACGAGGAAACGCTGACTAAGATGTGTCTTGCCGGTATGAACGTGGCAAGATTGAACTTTTCGCACGGCACGCATGAGGAGCATAAGAAAAATATAGACCTGATAAAGAAGGTTCGCGAAAAGCTTAATATGCCTATCGCCATATTACTTGATACAAAGGGTCCCGAATACAGAATAAAGACCTTTAAGGACGGCAAGATAATGCTCTCCGAGGGTGATAGATTCACCTTCACATCGAGAGATATCGAGGGAGACCGTAGCTGTGTTTCGGTGAACTACAAGCACCTGCCCGAGGAGATGAATCCGGGCGAGAGGATCTTGCTTAATAACGGACTCGTTATTTTTGAGGTGGAATCGGTCGAGGATACCGAAATACATTGCCGCGTGCTTACCGGAGGCGAGCTTTCCAATCGCAAGAGCATGAGCTTCCCGGGCAAGGTGCTGAAGCAGGTATATCTGAGTGATTACGACAAGCGCGATCTTTTGTTCGGTATTGAGAACGGAGTCGATTTTATAGCCTGTTCGTTCGTTTCGGTTAAGCAGGATCTGGTGGATGTAAAGAAGTTTTTGAAGGACAACGGCGGTACCGACATAGATATTATAGCAAAGATCGAAAACCGCTCGGGCGTTGACAATATCCGAGAGATATGTGAGGAATGCGACGGTATTATGATAGGACGCGGAGATATGGGCGTCGAGATACCATTTGAAGAGCTTCCCGGTATACAGAAGTACCTCATAACCACCTGCCGTCTGCTTGGTAAGCGCGTTATTACCGCGACCGAGATGCTTGAGTCGATGATACACAATCCCAGACCCACCAGAGCCGAAATATCCGACGTTGCAAATGCGGTTTACGACGGAACGAGCGCGATAATGCTCTCGGGCGAGACTGCGGCGGGCAAATATCCCGTGCTGACGGTTGAGACGATGTCGCGTATCGCTCTGCAGACCGAGACCGGAATAGATTATGCTAAGATATTCTACGGATCCGACTTTATTATAAAGAATACGGTTGATGCTATCTCTCACGCTACCTGCGGTATGGCTATTGATATTAAGGCAAATGCAATAGCCGTCTGCTCGCTTTCGGGTATGACAGCGCGTATGGTCTCACGTTTCCGTTGCCCCATCGACATTCTCGGCGTTACCACCGATGAGCGCACGTGGCGCAAGCTTGCACTTTCCTGGGGCGTTACTCCCGTAATGAGCGAGATGTTCAACTCGCTTGACGTTCTTTTTTATACCGCCGCTAAGATGGCTAAGGCGCATATGGCGCTGAGGACGGGCGACCGTATAGTTATCACGGGAGGAGTTACCAACGGTTCCTCGGGTAATACCAACCTTATCAAGGTTGAGACCATCTGAAAATAATACGGTGATTGATAAGTTATGGGGCTGTTAAAAAACAGCCCCTCAGTTTGCTTATAAACATATTTGCATAAGCATATTGCATAAAAGTTTTCGCCCGCCTTTTGGGGAAGGCGGCGCGGTGAAGGGCGCGTAGCCCTTCTCGCGGCTCGCAAGCCGCGAAACGCTCCTTTCGGCGTTTCTCTTTTGCGAACTTTTCTCTTTGCGCCTTTTGTGTCAAAGAGAAAAGTGGAGTTCGGTTTTGTACAATTTTACAGTGTCAGGCTCTGCGAATCGAGTTTGTCAGTAGTATGAGGGGCTGTTAAAAAACAGCCCCTCTTTCCTTCGGTGACTTTTTTAACAGCCCCTTTTTATCTTATATATATATATTGCCGTCTGTGCAATGGATGATGTATGCGCCGGTGTCCGAAACCCAAGAGGCGCCCTTGCTGATGGCATTCCACTGTGCTTTGGTGCCTTTAAATGTGATGCTCGTCAGGCTTTCGCAATAATAGAACGTATAATCGCCAATGCTCGTCACGCTGTCGGGGATGGTGATGCTCGTAAGTCCCGTGCAAAAGTAGAACGCATAATCGCCAATGCTCGTCACACTGTCGGGGATGGTGATGCTCGTAAGGCTGGTGCAATCGGAGAACGCGGAATTGCCTATGCTTGTCACACTGTCGGGGATGGTGATGCTCGTCAGGTCAGTGCATTTGTAGAACGCCTGATTTGCTATACATCTTGTTCCCGGTTTGATCGCATAACTTGCAGGAAGTTCATCATCCTGTGATGCAATCAAGTGATTGCCTATATAGAGTACTCCATCTACCCAATTATCCGCGTTCTTGTAATATGAAGTACCGTAGAACGCCGACCCGCTAATGCTCGTCACGCTGTCGGGGATGGTGATGCTCGTAAGACTATTGCATTCGTAGAACGCCTCACCGCCAATGCTCGTCACGCTGTCGGGGATGGTGATGCTCGTCAGGTCAGTGCAACCTTCGAACGCACCGTCGCCAATGCTCGTCACGCTGTTAGGGATGGTGATGCTCGTCAGGCCTTCGCAACGGCGGAACGCATACCTGCCAATGCTCGTCACGGGTTTGCCCTCGTATGTGGACGGAATCACAACATCTGTATCGGTACAGGTGCCGATGCCCGAAACGGAGTAACTTGCAGAGTCAGAGCTAAGCGTATATTCCAAGCCTTCGCTCGGTTGTTTCTGCTCGCTGTTGTTCCCGTTATTGCCGGTTGTTTCTTCTTCACCGTTGGGTGCGGTGGTTTGCTTCTCGCCGCTCGGTTCGGTGGCCGACGGTTCGGGGTTGCTTGCGGCGGTCTGCTGATTGCCGTTACCGGTATTGCTCGGTTGGTTCGTGCCCTTGCCGCACCCCGAGAGCGCGAGCACACAACACAGTGCCAACATGATGACAGCCCAAATGATTTTCTTCATAGTGTTCAATCCTCCTTATTTTTCAATGTCGCCGTCTGTGCAATGGATGGTGAATGCGCCGGTGTTCGAATCCCAAGAGGCGCCCTTGCTGATGGCATTCCACTGTGCTTTGGTGCCTGTAAAGGTGATGTTCATTCTTATGCAAAAGTAGAACGCGCTATCGCCAATGCTCGTCACGCTGTCGGGGATGGTGATGCTCGTCAGGCTACGGCAATAGTCGAACGCCGAATTGCCAATGCTCGTCACGCTGTCGGGGATGGTGATGCTCGTAAGTCCCTCGCAATGGTAGAACGCTTTATTCGCTATAGATCTTGTTCCCGATTTGATCGTATAGCTTTCAGGAAGTTTATCGTTCTGTATATCTATCAAGTGGTTGTCTATATAGAGTACTCCGTCTACCCAATTATCAGCGTTTTTGTAATATGAAGTTTTGAGGAACGCATACGCCCCAATATACGTCACGCTATCGGGGATGGTGATGTTCTCAAGTCCTGTGCAACCGCTGAACCCATCATTGCCAATGCTTGTAACGCTGTCGGGGATGGTGATGCTGGTAAGGCCCGTGCAATCTTCAAACGCAGAACTGCCTATGCTCGCTACGCTGTTGGGGATGGTGATGTCCGTAAGTCCCG
>CAYQEY010000081.1:0-8888 GCA_964416635.1 uncultured Lachnospiraceae bacterium
TCATGGGCGCAAAGCAGGAACCTGTCCAGCCCTATCTGATTGAGCCTAAGATGAACGACCTCATGCAGCAGTACGCAAACGACGAGCGCAATATCGTGGAAAAACTCGCCGATCTGCATATCGCGTTCGAGACCATCCATCCCTTTATTGACGGCAACGGAAGAACCGGACGCCTCATCATCAACCTCGAACTCATGAAAGCAGGATATCCCCCCATCGATATCAAATTCGCCGATAGAATGAGATATTACGATGCTTTTGACCATCCTGCCGATATGGTAACACTGTTTGCGGAATATCTCAATAAGCGATTAGATCAGTATTTGGATGTGTTAAAGTAAGGAGAAAATAAAATGGCAAACATCAAGAGAGATGCAGAGCGCGAAGAGCTCTTCAGAACGATATATAAAATAGCTACCGACCTCGTCCACGCAGGTCACGTATCCGAGTGGGATTTCAAATCCTACGTTCTTGGAACAATGTTTTATCGTTATATTTCCGAGAACTTCACCGCATACATCAATGCAGGTGAACACGAAGCCGGCAATACCGATTTCGACTATGCAAAGATGAGTGATACAGACGCAGAGATGGCTCGTGAAGGATTGATTCAGGAGAAAGGCTTCTTCATTCTTCCGTCGGAACTCTTCTGCAATGTCCGTGCTCGTGCTGACAAGGACGAAAATCTCAATGAAACGCTTGAACGTGTATTCCGTCATATCGAGGAAAGCGCCTCAAGCGGTGACGCCGAAAACGATTTTGCAGGTCTTTTTGATGATTTCGACGTAAACAGCAAATCTATCGGTGAGACCGTTGCCAAAAGAAACAAGGTGCTGGCGGAGCTTCTTAATGGCGTGGCGCAAATGCCCCTCTTTGCTACCGAGGGTATCAACCCCGACCTGTTCGGCGACGCTTACGAATATCTCATGGGTATGTACGCCGCCAATGCCGGTAAAAAGGGCGGTCAGTATTTCACCCCTGCCGACGTTTCCGAACTTCTCGCTCGTCTTGGTACGATAGGTAAGACTCGCATTAACAAGGCATACGACCCTGCCTGTGGTTCGGGTTCGTTGCTTTTGAAGGTGGAAAAGGTACTCGGCAAGGAGAATGTTGAGCGTGGGTTCTTCGGTCAAGAGATCGACCTCACCACCTACAACCTTTGCCGTATCAATATGTTCCTCCACAACATTGAATTTGATAAGTTCAATATCGTTCGTGAAGACACCTTGCTCTCCCCGATGCATTGGGATGACCAGCCTTTTGAACTGATCGTTTCCAATCCGCCTTTCTCCGTTCCGTGGGAGGGTGATAAAAACCCTCTCCTGATCAACGACCCTCGTTTCTCCCCGGCAGGCGTTCTTGCACCTGCATCCAAGGGAGATATGGCGTTTATTATGCACAGCCTTTCTTGGTTGGCGAATAATGGTGCGGCGGCAATCGTTTGCTTCCCCGGCATTATGTACCGTAGCGGTGCGGAGCAGAAGATCCGTAAATATCTCGTGGATAACAACTACGTGGATGCTATCATTCAGCTTCCGTCCAACCTTTTCTTGAACGTTACAATTTCGGTTGATATTATGGTGCTCCGTAAGAATAAGACCGATAATGGAATTATGTTTGTGGATGCATCCGGCGAGTGCATCAAGGTAACCAAGAACAACCGTCTTGCTCCCGAAAACATCGAGCGCATTGTTTCAGCGGTTGCCGAGCGTAAGGATGTGCCGCACTTCTGCCGTCTTGTCCCCAATGCAGAGGTTGGCAACAAGGAGAATGCTTATAACCTTTCGGTTTCAACATATGTCGAGGCAGAGGACAACCGTGAAAAGGTTGACATCATAAAGCTCAATACGGAGATAGCTGAAATTGTAGCAAGAGAAGCCGTGTTGCGTGCCGAAATCGACAAGATTATCGCAGAAATAGAAGGCGGTGCGGATAATGAGTAAGTTGAACGAACTGATTGCTAAACTTTGCCCAAATGGAGTTGAATACAAACATCTTGAGGATGTCGTTTCAATCAAAAGAGGACGCAGAGTGGTAAAACAACAACTATCTGAAACAGAAGGCTATCCTGTTTATCAAAACTGCCTTGCTCCGTTGGGATATCATACTGATAGCAACTTTTCAGCAAATACCACTTTTATCATAGTTGCAGGCGCAGCAGGCGAAATAGGATATAGTACTGTTGATTTTTGGGCGGCTGATGATTGTTTTGCTATCGTTTGCCCAGATCATATCTCAAACAGATACATATATCACGTGCTTTTAAGCCGTCAACCAGAAATTAAACAACAAGTTCGAAAGGCGAGCATCCCTCGACTTTCACACGAAGTCATAGATAAGCTTTCAATTCCTGTACCTCCTATTGAGGTACAGCGTGAAATTGTCCGTATTCTGGACAATTTCACGGAGCTTACAGCGGAGCTTACAGCGGAGCTTACAGCGGAGCTTACAGCGAGAAAGAAACAGTATGAATATTATAGGGATGACCTTCTTCACTTTGATTCCGTTATCCCTATGGTTAAACTCAAAGATATTGCGACTGATATTTACCGTGGTGCCGGTATCAAGCGTGACGAAGTCACCGAAGAAGGCACTCCTTGTGTCCGTTACGGCGAAATCTATACTACTTACAATACTTGGTTTGATACCTGTGTATCGCATACCGATTTGAAATATGTACCGAATCCGAAGTATTTTGAGTACGGTGATATTCTTTTCGCCATTACCGGCGAGAGTGTAGAAGACATTGCAAAATCCGTGGCTTATGTTGGTCACGAAAAGTGTCTTGCCGGTGGCGATATCGTGGTAATGAAGCACAAGCAGAATCCCCGGTACCTTGCCCATGTGCTTGCGACACAAGCTGCCAGAGAACAGAAAAGCAAGGGAAAAGTCAAAAGCAAAGTCGTGCATTCCAATGTGCCGTCAATAGAGCAGATTGAAATACCGCTGCCCTCGCTTGAGGTACAGGAACGGTATGCCGATATTTTGGATAATTTTGAAACCCTATGCAATGACCTCAACATCGGTCTTCCCGCCGAAATAGAGGCGAGAAAACTGCAATACGAATACTATCGTGACCTTCTCTTAACCTTTGCAGAAGACAGTTCACAGATTGTTAACGTAGAGAGAGAGAGAGAGAGAGAGAGCAAGGGTCGAGCGGAGCGCCGAAATTAAGCTGATTCAGTACGTCTTCGGCTTCTGCCCCGTAGCACTCGGAGAGATTTCCGAATACTCAAAAGAGCGAATTGATGCATCCGAATTGTCATCTGAAAACTATGTCGGTGTAGATAATCTGCTCCAAAACAGAATGGGTAAAGTCGATTCCGATTGTGTGCCTACTAATGGTAAATGGGTAAAATATAATGTTGCCGATATATTAATCGGAAATATCAGACCATATCTGAAAAAAATATGGTTAGCCGATAATGTCGGCGGCACAAACGGAGATGTACTTGTAATCCGTTCTGATAAGACAATTTGCGACTCTCGTTTCTTGTACTTTGTGTTATCATCTGACGGCTTTTTCAATTATGATAACAGCCGTGCTAAAGGTGCAAAGATGCCACGAGGAAACAAAGAAGCAGTTATGCAATATCAATTTACATTGCCGTCTCTCGCAGAACAAGAACGCATCGTGTCCATTCTCGACCGTTTTGATGCCCTGTGTAACGATCTGTCAATCGGTCTCCCTGCCGAAATCGAAGCAAGGCAAAAACAATACGAATATTACAGAGATAAATTACTTACTTTTAAGGAAAAGGAAAATTAATGGCTAAAGAACGAAAAAAGAAAAATCCTCCGCAATCGACCACGCCGATAAACGTAGCTCTCCCTTCCGGCATGAGTGCCGAAGAGATGCAACATATTATCGCAAAAGCACTGGTCGAAGCTGAGGAGCTGAAAGAACAGAAGAAAACAGAACAACGAGAAAAGGAGCACGCAGAATGGCGCAAAGATATCGGATACAGGGATTATTCCGACAAAACGCCATTTAAGAAAGCTATCTTTACCTTTTTCAATCGCCTTTTCTGCTTTTTCAAGATATTGTTTATTCCTGCGAAAAAGGTCAAGGGGGATATGGCGTCCTTCGGATTGCTGCAACTGAGCGTAAGTGCATGCTTTTCTATTGCGAATTTCATTTCCTTCTTTGCGTTTATTTTGCTGTTCTTTGGAGGTATAGCATCGTTCTTTATTCCGATGGATCCGCCACTTCCTTGGCTCACGAGCGTGTGGAGTATCTTCATAGGTTTGGGGTGTTTTATGTTTTCGCGGATGTTCAGGATGGCGAGCATCGAAATTCAAAAGATCGAAGACAGAAACTATCTGTTCGGCATTTTCGCATCGCTGGCATCCATTGTTTCTATAATCATTGCAATTATTTCAATTGCAAAATGAGGTGTTAATATGGAGATAAAAGGCGAAAAACTCAACGATACGTTGGTAATGGAAATAGGAAAATTCGCAATACTTTGGAATTGTTTTGAGCGTTTTCAATGCAATAATTTTTGTAATCCAAAGAAAATCAAGGATGTATATCCTCTGGTTAGTATTGATAAATCAAAACAAGCCGAGTTGGCTAAGGTGTTAAATCAAAGGCGTGCTTGGTTCGGACAAGTTATTCCTGAATATGTTGAAACAGGGTTGTATCCCGGCAATGCTCATCAAAGCCAAGAGGAAGATCGGCTCTTAATGGAGAAGTTTATGGAGCAAGAGGAAGATGACCTGCGTTGCGGTTGCCTCTTGGTTATTTACAGAATACGTAACAATCTGATGCACGGCTTAAAGTGCATTGAGCAGTTAAATGACCAATTAGAACTTTTCCAAACAGTAAACGGAGTCTTGGAGTCGTTGGATTGGATTAGATAAGTTTATAAATTGTAAAAGAGTAAGGTGAGGAGATTGACAGTAATTTTTAACGCGAAAAAAGCCTTTGGCTTTCTTGATGTTACACCCGAATTGAAACAAAGATTTGAATTGGTGCTTTCAAAATTTGCCGATCAATTATTGGCAGATACTGATTATAGCAATTTGGAAAGCATTATTGCAACTGATAATTTTGTGGACGATGTTTTAGCTTTTCAACGAGAAAATCTAAATGGCGTTGAAGGCGTTACAAGTAATGAGTACGGCAGGGCGTTCGGCAAGATGATTTATGTCCCCCAACAAGAAAAATATTATGTTTTTCTTGATGCGGAGTATGAATCGTTTTTGATTGATGATGCAATTATTGATGCCATAATTTCCAATCTAAATGGAGATAAAGAGTTGATCGATCGTATTGTCCTTCAGCGACAATGCGCAATGAATCTTCTGGCTCACGAGTTGGAGCATTACAAATTTGCCAATAGTCAAACGGCACCTGCTGTTGATGTTGATAGTCTTGACAGCCAATGCGAGAGATTGATATTTGAGTTGTTTGACGAGTACAATGCTGCGAGAAAGGCAACCGAAGCGTCTTACGTATCTGTTTTTTCTTATGATGAAAAATATATGTTGAAAATCGAAAAATATATAATGGATAATCGTTGGAAATATAATACAAGAGAAATCGGTCTAAATGAATTTGTTGCTTTATTCCATCAATATACACGTCAAGCTTTAATGTATATCGCAGCTAACATGGGATCAAAGCATGGTGTTGAGAGCGATAGAATTATTTTTGATAGTTGCCGTTGTTCTCCCTTGATAAAAGAGTTAGAGCAGGATTTTGATTGTTTGTTTGCTAAGGCGAACAAAGGCGAAAAAGTCATTATTTCAACTCGACTTATTGATTGGTTAAAAGAATACTACGGGTTATTCAAGGTATATATTTCAAAAACAGCTCAAGGGTGGTACTATGATATACCATATGATGAAGGAGATGTGGAAGTATGAGCTACTTTAACATCGTTGCCCAAAGCAGCGAAAGCACTGTTGTAACTGAATACAAGCCACAGGACAAGCGTTCTGATGCCTATCAAAGCGAGGCGGAGCTTGAAGCGGAGTTTATACGACTTCTCGTTGAGCTTGGATATGAACGGCTTACCATACATAAAGAAAAGGATTTAATCGAGAATCTCCGCCGTCAGCTTGAAAAACTGAACGATTATCGGTTTACGGATGACGAGTGGAAGCGCTTCTTCGGAGAAGTTCTTGCTAACTCTAAGGACGGCATCGTGGAAAAAACGCGCCTTATCCAAGAGGATCACGTGCAGGTTCTGCGCCGCGATAATGGAGAGAGCAAGAATATTATGCTGATTGATAAAAAGTGCATTCACAACAATTCGGTGCAGGTTATCAATCAATACATCGTTTCTACCGATGACGGGGCAAAGCACGACAACCGTTATGACGTTACGATTCTTGTGAACGGTCTCCCTCTCATCCACATCGAGCTCAAACGCCGTGGCGTTCCGATCCGTGAGGCGTTCAACCAAATCAACCGTTATCAGCGCGACAGTTTTTGGGCGGCGTCCGGTCTTTATGAGTTTGTGCAAATATTTGTTATATCCAATGGTACAAATACGAAGTATTATTCCAATACAACTCGTTTCAACCATATTAAGGATGCAAACTCTCAAAAGGCGAAGAAAGAAAAGACAAGCAACAGCTTTGAGTTCACTTCCTTCTGGGCAGATGCCAATAACCGCATCATTCCCGACCTTGTGGACTTTACCAAGACCTTTTTCGCCAAGCACACAATTCTGAATATCCTTACTCGGTATTGTGTATTCACAGCCGAAAATATGCTTCTTGTTATGCGTCCTTACCAGATCGTTGCAACCGAGCGTATTCTCAACCGCATTGAAATTGCCAACAACTATAAGAAGTACGGTCATGTGGCTGGCGGTGGTTATATTTGGCATACCACAGGAAGCGGAAAAACGCTGACTTCGTTTAAGACGGCGCAACTCGCGGCCAAACTCGATTATATCGACAAGGTTTTGTTTGTTGTTGACCGTAAAGACCTTGACTACCAGACTATGAAGGAATACGATCGCTTTGAGAAGGGCGCGGCAAACAGCAATACCTCAACCGCGGTTTTGAAGAAGCAACTTGAAGATGATAATGCAAAAATTATCATCACTACCATCCAGAAGCTCGCTACTTTTATCAAAAAGAATGCCGGACACACAGTATTTGACAAGCACATTGTTATTATATTTGATGAATGCCACCGTAGCCAATTCGGTGATATGCACTTGGCAATTACGAAGTTCTTTAAGAAGTATTATCTGTTTGGATTTACCGGAACGCCTATTTTTGCTGTCAACGCGGGCGTAAGCAAGAAACCTACCCTTCGTACGACTGAGCAGGCGTTTGGTGACCAACTACATACTTACACCATCGTAGATGCTATAAACGACAAGAATGTTCTTCCATTCCGCGTGGATTATATCAAAACGATGGATATGGAGCCTGACATTGATGACAAAGAGGTTTGGGATATCAATCGTGAAAAGGCATTCCTCGCGCCCGAGCGCATCCGTCTTGTAACCGAATATATCCTTACCAACTTCGATAGAAAAACCTATCGTGGGGATAAGACCTATACCTTTAACGTTTTGCAAAATATTGCTGACGTTGCTTCTGCAAGTGGCAGACAAGCCATCGAAGAGGTCAAAGCAAAACAGAGGGTCAGCGGATTTAACTCCATTTTTGCCGTATCCTCCGTTGAAGCTGCAAGACTGTACTATGCGGAATTTATGAGGCAGATGGAAGAATCACCGCAGAAACGCCTTAAGATAGCCGTTATTTATAGCTATGGCGCAAACGAGGAAGAGGCTGACGGCATCCTTGATGAAGAAAACTCTGAGGATGCAAGCGCACTTAATGCCACGGATCGAGACTTCCTTGAAAAAGCAATCGCTGATTATAATGCGATGTTCCATACGAACTATTCTACTGACGGCGATAGATTTCAAAGCTATTATAAAGATGTATCGCTCCGTATGAAAAACAAGGAGCTTGACCTGCTCATCGTTGTCAATATGTTCCTCACTGGCTTTGATGCTACTACACTCAATACCTTGTGGGTTGATAAAAACCTCAAGATGCACGGATTGATTCAGGCGTACTCCCGTACAAACCGAATCCTCAACTCCATCAAAACCTTTGGTAATATCGTTTGCTTCCGCAATCTGCAAAAGCGCACTGATGATGCCATTTCGCTCTTCGGCGATAAGGAGGCTGGCGGTATCGTTCTGATGCGCGGATATAAGGATTACTACGACGGATACGACGATAAGGACAACAAGCATCATCCCGGCTACGTGGAAATGATAGACGAGCTCGTTACCAAATTCCCGTTGTCTGAGGAACGTATTACAGGGGAACAAAGGCAAAAAGAGTTCATCGTTCTGTTCGGCGCAATCCTCCGTATGCGTAATCTCTTGACATCCTTTGACGAATTTGCGGGTCATGAAATCCTATCCGAGCGAGATCTTCAAGATTATCTCGGTAGGTATCAGGATCTTCGTGACGAATGGAAGAATAAGCAGCCTAAAGGCGATAAAGAGGATATTACCGACGATATCGTATTTGAGATCGAGCTGATCAAGCAGATCGAGATCAATATCGATTATATCCTTTTGCTCGTGCAGAAGTATCATGATTCGCATTGTGATGACAAGGAAGTCCTTATTACTATTCGCAAGGCTGTCGATGCAAGCCCTGAACTCCGAAGCAAAAAGGCTCTTATCGAATCCTTTATTGCAGGGATCAACGACGTTTCTGATGTTATGGTTGAATGGCGTTCATTCGTTGCTAAACAGCGCGAATCAGATCTTCAGCAAATCATAAACGAAGAAAAGCTGAAGCCTGAAGAAACACGTAAGTTTATCGAGACCGCATTCCGTGACGGTTCTGTCAAAACCACAGGTACTGATATCGATAAACTGATGCCGCCA
>CAYQEY010000082.1:0-8460 GCA_964416635.1 uncultured Lachnospiraceae bacterium
TCGAATATCATAATCACCGAGTCGGGTATTCCTTATATCATCGACTGGGCACATGCAACACAGGGCAACGCATCTGCCGATGTTGCAAGAACCTATCTTCTTTTCTGGCTCAACGGTGATATGAGCGGAGCGGAGTATTATCTTGACACATTCTGCAAAAAGAGCAACACAGATAAGCGTTACGTTCAGAAATGGATGCCCATCGTAGCGGCATCTCAGTCGGTCAAGGGCAACGAAAAGGAGCGCGAGTTCCTTATGAGCTGGGTCGGCGTTGTAGATTACCAATAATACGGTGCCGGGACATTTACCTGCACCTGCCCCTAATTTTATGAATATTGAGAGGTAAATATTATGCTTAAAATTACAGTTTGTATCGGAAGCTCCTGCCATATCAAGGGTTCACGTCATGTAGTAGAGCAACTTCAGTATCTTATCGCCGAGAATAACCTCGGTGAAAAGGTAGAGCTCGGCGGAACCTTCTGCATGGGCAAATGTCAGCAGGGAGTATGTGTAACGGTAGATGACTCCTTTTATTCCGTTACGCCCGAAAACGTAGGAGAGTTCTTCGCAAAAGAAGTTCTTGCAAGGTTATAAAAATATGTTGTTCGTTCAGGTTTGTGTTGGATCGTCATGCCATCTGAAGGGCTCGCAGGAGATAGTTGAGCTCTTTGAGAAAGCCTTAGAGGAATATCATATTGAGGACGAGGTCGTGCTTTCGGGCAGCTTTTGTATCGGGAAATGCAACCGCGTCGGAGTTACCGTTCAGGTAAACGATGATATTCACGTAGGCGTGACGAGAGATAATTTCAGAGATTTTTTCAAGAAAAACATACTCGATGTAATCGAAAGTGAAAGGAAGTAACGGTCATGGCAAATTGCTTGACACTGAAAAAATCAAATTGCAAAAACTGTTATAAGTGTATTCGTCATTGCCCCGTAAAGGCGATCCGCTTTTCGGGCAACCAGGCTCATATTATCGGGAATGAGTGTATTTTGTGCGGCCATTGTTTTGTTGTATGTCCGCAGGACGCAAAGGAGATAGTCGACGGTACTGAAAAGGCAAGGGTACTTTTGCAAAGCGGAGAGCCCGTCGTTGCAAGTCTGGCGCCTTCATTTGCCGCAAACTATGAAGGCGTCGGTATCGAGTCTATGCGCCGCGCGTTGAAGAAGCTCGGATTTTATGACGTTGAGGAGACAGCCATAGGTGCGACTATCGTCAAGACCGAATACGATCGTATGCTCGACGAGGAACAGAGGGATATTGTCATCAGCTCCTGCTGTCATTCGGTAAATCTGCTGATCCAGAAATATTTTCCGTCCTCACTTGAATATCTTGCGGACGTTATGTCGCCCATGCAGGCGCACTGCGCGGATATAAAGAAGAGAATTCCGAACGCAAAGACCGTATTCATCGGTCCCTGCGTTGCCAAAAAGGACGAGGCTGAATATTACGAAGGGCTCACCGATGCCGTTCTCACCTTTGAAGAGCTTACGAATTGGCTGAAAGCCGAGAAGATAGAGCTTGAGAAGGAAATGGATATCAATCCCGAAAGCCGTGCCCGTTTCTTCCCGACCACAGGAGGTATACTCAAGACCATGGCGCAGAATGCTCCCGGATATACGTACCTCGCTATTGACGGCGTTGAGAACTGTATCTCGGCACTTAAGGATATCGAGAGCGGCAAGGTACATAAATGCTTTATTGAAATGTCGGCGTGCGTAGGCAGCTGTATCGGCGGTCCGGTTATGGAGAAGTACCACAGCTCCTCTCCCATCAAGGACTTTATCAGCATTGCCGATTATGCGGGAGAGCGCGACTTTAATGTCGATCAGCCTGCCCCAATGGAGATCAAAAAGCAGTTCACAATGATCGAGCATAAGCTCTCTCAGCCTTCTGAGAACGAGATCATGTCGGTTCTCCGTCAGATGGGCAAATTCAAGCCCTCGGATGAGCTGAACTGCGGTTCGTGCGGATATAATTCCTGCCGCGATAAAGCAATTGCAATTATTCAAGGCAAGGCGGAGGTCTCTATGTGCTTGCCCTTCCTCAAGGACAAGGCGGAAAGCTTCTCGGATACGATCGTTAAGAATACTCCCAACGGACTTATTGCTCTGAACGAGAATCTTGAGGTCCAGCAGATCAATAATGCCGCTCGAAAGATCATGAATATCCGTGCGGCTTCCGACGTACTCGGAGAGCCGGTCATACGTATTCTCGATCCCACTGTATTCATACAGGTCAAAAACAGCGGCAGGACGGTACGTAATCAGCGCACCTACCTTGCCGAATATAAGAAATACGTTGAGCAGACGGTCGTTTACGATCCCGATTCCCGTATGCTGATAGGTATCATGCGCGACATAACCGACGAAGAGGCGGAGAGAGAAAAGAAGGCAAGGATCGACAAGCAGACCGTTGAGGTGGCAGATACCGTCGTTGAGAAGCAGATGAGGATAGTTCAGGAGATCGCCTCTTTGCTCGGCGAGACCGCGGCAGAGACAAAGATCGCTCTCACAAAGTTAAAGGAGTCGATCGGCGATGAATGATCTGTGTGCAGATATCGGATATAAAAGCATAAATCACTTCGGTGAAGAGCTTTGCGGCGACCACGTAGATGTCGTGGAAGAAAATGAAAATTCCACCGTGATCGTGCTTGCGGACGGTCTCGGTTCGGGCGTTAAGGCGAGTATCCTTTCCACGCTGACCTCAAAGATCATTTCCACAATGATGGCTGCCGGACTTCCAATTGAGGAATGTGTCTCTACAATTGCCGCAACGCTTCCCGTATGCTCGGTGCGCGGCGTGGCATATTCTACCTTTACGATTATTCACATTTTGAATAACGAGACAGCCGAGATCATTCAATACGATAATCCCCATGTCATCGTAATAAGAAATTACGAGCAGTACGATTATCCGAAGACCGAAATGAACATCGGCGGCAAAAAAATATACAGATCTACCATCAAGCTTCGGGAAGAGGATGTGTTTGTTGCAATGAGCGACGGTTGTCCGCACGCAGGTATGGGAGGTAAATACAACTTCGGATGGAAGCGTGAGGATATTGCCGATTATATGCAGACGCTTGTTGCGGGCGGTTATACGGCGAAAAATCTTTCCACTATGCTGGTCGAGGAATGTGATAATCTCTATGGGCACGAGCCGGGAGACGATACGACAGCTTGTGTTGTTAAAATACGTAAGCGAGAACCCATGAATATTCTTTTCGGCCCGCCGTCCAACCGTGATGACGCAAACCGCATGATGTCGCTCTTTTTCTCAAAAGAAGGTAAGCACATCATCTGCGGAGGTACGACGTCTTCCATTGCGGCAAAATATCTCGGAAAGCCGGTTCGGGCAAGCCTGAATTTCGAGCGTAGTGACGTTCCGCCTATCGCTTATATCGATGGCGTCGATCTCGTAACCGAGGGAGTTATTACGATGAATAAGGTAATTCAGTATGCCAAGGATTACATAGGTGAAAATCAGCTTTACGAGGAGTGGAATTTCAAAAAGGACGGCGCGTCTCTTATCAGCCGACTCCTGTTTGAGGAAGCGACCGATATCAACTTTTACGTTGGCAGAGCGGTCAACCCCGCTCATCAGAATCCGGATCTTCCAATCAATTTCAATATTAAGATGAATCTGGTCGAAGAGTTGTCCGATTGCCTTAAAAAAATGGGTAAGCGCATCAAGGTAAGTTATTTTTAAGGAGGTCAAAATGCGTAAATTTGATACAAAAGTACAGTATTTGAAATATAAAGTTTTACGCGAAGTAGCACGTCTGGCTTGGGATGACAGGTTGCTCGAAAACATTATGGATATTCCCAAGAATATCGTTCCGGGTAACGAACCTACGATGCGTTGCTGTGTTTATAAGGAAAGAGCGATACTCGGCGAGCGGGTCAAGCTTGCCATGGGAGGAAACAAGGACAACCCCAACATTATTGAGGTCATTGACATTGCCTGCGACGAATGTCCGGTCGGCGGATACGAGGTAACGAACGCCTGCCGGGGATGCCTTGCTCACCGTTGCGAGGATGTGTGTAAGTTCGGAGCTCTCACCTTCGACCGCGACCATGTGGCGCATATCGACAAATCCAAATGCAAGGAGTGCGGCGCATGCGCAAAGGTATGTCCTTACACCGCTATAGTCAGCCGTAAGCGTCCTTGCCAGAATGCCTGCAAGGTCAAGGCGATCTCTATGAACGAGCATAAAGCGGCGGCTATTGACAACGACAAGTGCATACAGTGCGGAGCGTGCGTATATCAGTGTCCGTTTGGCGCGATCATGGACAAATCCTTTATGGTCAACGTCATCGATATTCTCAAAAAGAGCGAGCGCAATACGAGGGGAGGTAACTACAAGGTATATGCGGTGGTAGCACCCTCGATCTCCAGTCAGTTCTCTTACGCAAAGCTCGGGCAGGTAGTAACCGGGCTTAAGATGCTCGGCTTCCACGATGTTATCGAGGCAGCACTCGGCGCGGATATGGTCGCCATGGCGGAGGCGCGTGAGCTTTCCGAAAAAGGACTTCTCACAAGCTCCTGCTGCCCTGCATTCGTTCAGTATATAAAGTCAAATTTCCCGAATCTTGTTGACCGTATATCTCACAACCTGTCTCCCATGGCGACGCTTGCAAAGTACATCAAGGAGACTACACCCAACTCCAAGGTGATCTTTATAGGCCCTTGTACCGCTAAAAAGGCAGAGGTCCAGCTCAAATCGGTCAAGCCTTATGTTGATGCCGTGCTGACATTTGAGGAGCTTCAGGCGCTCTTCGACAGCCGTGATCTCGACATTGCGTCGCTTGAAGAGGGCGCACTTGACAATGCCTCCTATTTCGGTCGTATCTTCGCACGCAGCGGAGGTCTTACCGATGCCGCAGTACAGGCAATGAAGGAGCAGAATATAGACTTTGAGATCAAGCCGGTGGTCTGCGATGGCATTGAGGCGTGCCGTATGGCATTACTTAAGCTGAACAAGGGAGTACTTGACGGTAACTTTATCGAGGGTATGGCTTGTATCGGCGGATGTATCGGCGGTGCGGGATGTCTCACTCACGGTGAGAAGAACAAGGCTGAGGTCGATAAATACGGTCGCGAAGCACTTGAGAAAAATATAAGCGATGCAATATCGCTTCTTAAGTAAGACAGAACTGTATATGGAACATTATTCCGGGACGGTTGCTTTTTGGGTGACCGCCCCGGAGTTTTTGTAAGACGAAAACCCCGCGACAGTGGCGGGGTTTTATAAAGGCTTTGCCGATAAGCAGAAATCGAATAAAGAGTAGGAGCATAATGTTTTTATGCCAAAGGCTCCTTCCGAGAGGGAGCTGTCACCGAAGGTGACTGAGGGAGAGTACGAGCAGTAAGAGAGTTTATGCTCAATGTGTCTGTTATGTTTTTTGATTTTTCAACAAGATACTCTATCCAAAGAACATAAAAAGTCAATATGCACGCAGACTCCTTCCACCGCAAGCGGTCCCCCTTCCTCTCGGAGGAAGGCTTTGGTTGACACTCGTTTACGAATAGCGGGTAATGATTGCGTGGTTGGCAGACCAATAAAAAGCGCATTTTGCGTTGCAAATAGTATTAGGGCTATGCCCGACACTGACCACCCGCTGCGGGTGGATTTTTATTTATAATTGATCTGTATAAACCGGAATTGATGTTATAAAGACATACTCACGGTAAATTTTCGGTGCCGTCGGTTTAGAAAAAAAGACAGCGAAAAACCAATAAAAACTAACTTTTGTAAGTTTGGCTTACAGATCAAAAGAATACGTCCTTTGCTTTGTCCTTGATCTCTTTGGACGCAATAAATGGAATTCTCGTGGTATATCCGTTCTTTGCCGCCACGATCTTTTTGGTAGGCCAAGCGAAGATATCCTTGTTCCATTCGTTAATGGTATCGTTATAAAGCTCTCTTGCCGCTGTGATCTCTCTTTGCAGATACATATTCTGCTGCATTGCGTCGGCGATCTCCTTATGAGCCTGCAAATTCGGATAGTTCTCAAAGGCTACGTTAATATCGCGGGAAAGTGTGTCTATCTTGCCGCCGAGCTCGTTGCGGGCGGCGTCCGAGTCGGCGTTATTTCCCGAGCGGTACTTTGCAATGTTTTCAAAGGTAGACTTGTCGAGGTCTATAGCCTTGTCCAAGAGACGTGCGCAGTTCTGAAGAACGATCACGCGCTGTTCGAGGTAATTGTCTATCTGCGATGCATTTCTTTGTATTTTCTGCTGTAACTGATCAAAATGCTTTTGAGCGTTGATCTTCATAAACAGGAATACAAGTCCGGGAATGATACCGCAGACCCACAGAGCGATCTCAAAGATCTTCGAGCCGGCGCCTACTTCGGCGGGGAGCTTTTTTACTATAACGTTTGTGTCAAGACCTTCTTCTCTTATTTCGGGATTGAGTTCATCTAACTGGTTTGCCATTTTATTTTTTCCTCCATGTATAATTTAATTAGCCAATGAGTATTTTACAATTGGCTGTAAAGCTTAATTGAATATGCACAGATCGTTGTGCTTTGCAAGAACGCTTCGGGTCGGCGAGGCGTCGGCTGTAACGAAAAAGTTGTTTTCCGCTTCCAAAGGAATGTAATCGTCCCACGGAACCGGAACGCTGTGCCAATCTCCGTCATCCCCATGAACGGGAATGAAATCTATGCGTTTGACAATATCGTAAGAAAGTGCCTTAATGCTTATTTCGTCAACTCCGTCCTGAGATCTCACGAAGCTCGATTTAAGTATTGCGGGGGTATTGCTGTTCGGGTGAACGACACAGCAGGGATTTATCGCGTTTGCCAATGTCTCGTACTCCTTTTCGGAATAGAGCGCATACGACTTCGGTATGGGCTTGAGAGAGTGAACGGGTCTTTCCTGATAAACGGGAATTGCCAGGATCGGAGCGAGGTCGAAGTAGACGGATTTAAAGAAATCCGCATTTTTATTTATGAAATTGCTTTTTATTTCGTCAAATGAGTAGGACACAAAATTCTCCGGGCGAAGGCAAAGAGGTCTGCCTTGGCTGTGCTCGCTCACTATCCTGTTCGCCCTGTTTTTCTTGATAAAATCAAAATCGTCGCCGTAGCCTTCTTTTGAAAGAATAAGGTCTACCATATTCGTCTGCGCCAGAGGCGTAAAGAGCGTTCGGTACTGAACCTCGTCGGTTCGGTCGAGAGCGTCAAAGAGCACTTCAAAATCCGAGTTTGACATGCTCACGAAATCGCGGTTCTGTTTTATTGCCTCGTCTGTCTTTTTCTTGAGCTTCTTTTCTCCCTTTTTAACTATCTTTTCGATCTCTTTTTCGCTCTTTCGCTCAAGGTGCGATGCGTTTCGGCTGAATGACAGCTCGGGTCCGCCTTGAGCACCGTAGTTCAGGAGCACCTTCGTATGATAAAAAGGCTTTGGCTTTACTACGGTGGCGTGCAAGGTTTGAGAGCGGGTTCGGGTGTGCGTCTTTCCGTCGCTGTCGTGATAAGTCTCGATCCAATGTATGGTTTTGTATCCGTGGTAGGTCTCGACACCCATTTTATGTATCAGCTTTTTTTCAAAGAAAAACGGATTTTCGTTGTAATGACCTGCAAGAACGTCGAGCGTTGTCTCTTCCGGATCATAGGATTCGTCAAAGTCGTAGTTGACGATCATATCCGACTTCTGCTCCGCACTGAAGCAAGGGGCAAAAGAAATCAGCGGCAGTGTGGACTCTATGATGGTCAGTGCGTCCCGCTCGGTGAAAAGAGCGTTCAGGGGTGCCATCTGTTTGCGTGCAAGCTCCAACTGCTCATCGGCTTTGCTGTCCGAAAGCTTTATCTCACTTCGAAGTGCTTTTATCTTCGGAGTGATCTTTACGAGCACGAGCGGAATGAGGATTATCGAAATGATCATCAGCACCCGCAAGAATCTCCAAAGATTGTACTTCTTTTTGAGCTTTTTTATGTTTTCATTATACTGCTTGTAGAGCTTGACGGTTGCTCTGTTTTCCTCGACATTTACCGCGGACTGCTTGACGAGAGAATCTAAAAAATCATTCGTATTTTTCAAATGCAGTTCTTTGAATTTGCTTGAATATTCTTCGTTGGGGTTGTATATCATTGAATTCATATTCTACCTCTCGTAATGATATATTATACCGCGTTATATCGCTTTTGTATACAAATTTCTTCGTCAGGTTTCTCTGTTGAATTTTTCTTTAAGGTAAATATATTCGAAGAAAATATCGTCGAAGCAGTAATATTTAAATATTTTATGTACGTTGCTCACCTGCCACTGTTTGATATTGGCGGTATGGGGGTAGGGAAGCCAGAAAAGGCGTTTTGAGAAATGCCGCACCACGGTGTGCTTGTGCAAAAATTTCTGGTCGTTGAATTTCTGCGGAAGCATTTTTTTCTTGGTGGTCGAGCGGATAATGGCGCTTTGGTCGGCGAAGCCGAGCTTTTTGGTTTTGATAT
>CAYQEY010000083.1:0-8318 GCA_964416635.1 uncultured Lachnospiraceae bacterium
ACTGTGGAAAGGGACCCCGCACATGGGCGCTCTTTCCTCTTCTCCGCAATCTCTGCCGGTGAGCGTAAGCTCAAGCTCACGCGAGGCGAGAATGGCATCGTCGAAAAACATCTCGTAAAAATCGCCGAGACGGTAAAACAATATATGATCCTTATACTGATTTTTTATTTCAAAATACTGCTCCATCATTGGAGTCATGGTATTTTCCTCCGCTTATCAAAATTTACGGGCAGCGATCAGTGTGAGCAGCCTCCGCCGCAGCTTGAGCAATTGTGCGTACAGGAGGGGAGCTCCCCGGTTATCTCAAAGGTAATTGTGTTGTTTACCGCATTCATAAGCTCGTTGACCTCTGCCTGCGCTTCGTTAAGCTCCGCGAATATCGGGTGAGACATGATCGCATCGTAAAGCTCGTTTATTCTCTTCTGGATCACGTCGATAAACAGCGTGTCACGCTCTTCCTTGGTAAGCTCGCCCTGAAGCGCCTTTTGCTGGACCTCGTATTCAACGAGCATCTTCTGAAGATCCATATCCTCCTCATACTTCTTTTTAGCGTCGGCAAGTCTTACAAGCTTTTCGTCGTTTTTGAGAGCCTTACCAAGCTCTTTCGCAAGTTCAAAAACAGTCATCTTTATCCTCTTTCTTTTTATTATCTTATGATCTTTCCCGAGATCGCAAATGCATCCGCGGATTCAATGTATACGTTAACAAATTTTCCTATATCTACGTCCTCAGCATCGAAGAAAACGATCTTTCCGCCCTCGGTACGTCCGCTGAATATATTCTTATTGTTTTTGCTCGGTCCGTCGCAAAGGACGCGAAGCGTCCTTCCCTCAAGTCTTTTGTTCGACTCATACGAGATCTCATTCTGAAGTGCGAGCATACGTTCAAATCTATCGCCCTTGACCTCTTTTGGTATCTGATCTTCCATTTCCGCCGCAGGAGTCCCCTTTCTCGGTGAATATTGGAAAGAATATATCATATCGAATCTCGCTCGACGCAAAGCGTTCAGCGTATCCTCAAAATCCTCCTCCGTTTCGCCCGGGAATCCGACGATAATATCCGATGTAAGCGTTATGTCGGGTATCTTTTCCCTTATATAGTCAAGAGTAGATATATATTTTGAAAAATCGTATTTTCGGTTCATCGCCTTAAGCACACGGTCGCTTCCCGACTGCATGGGCAGATGAAAATGCTTTGCAACATGCGCTGAGCTTGCCATAACATCAACAAGCTTGCGTGTCGCGTCCTTTGGGTGACTCGTCATGAAGTGTATCAGGTGATCTCCTTTGACGGTATCAAGCTCTGAAAGCAGATCGGCAAAATCATAATCAAATCCGCTGTCTTTTCCGTAAGAATTAACGTTTTGACCGAGCAGAGTAATATCCTTATATCCATTGGCTACAAGCTCGCGAAATTCAGCAACCACGTCTTCCTTGCGGCGGCTTCTCTCACGGCCGCGAACGTACGGCACAATACAGTATGAGCAGAAATTGTTGCATCCGTACATCACCGACACCCAAGCATGATATTTGTTCTCACGATATACCGGAAGTCCCTCGGCAACCTTATATTCTGCATTATCTGGATCGAATATACGCTTTCCGCCCTCGCTTCTGCTCCAGATATGCTCGGGCATACGGTACATCAGCGACGGTCCGAAGAGAATATCAACATACGGATAGCGCATTTTAATATCGTTGACTCTGTGCTCCTGAACCACCATACAACCGCATATAACTATAATAAGCTCGGGATTTTTAGCTTTGATATGCTTATACTGCCCTATGAGCGAGAGAGCTCTTTTTTCGGCGTGCTCGCGTATAGCACAGGTATTTACCATAATAAGCGACGCGTTTTCGGGAGTGTCTGTTTTTTCGTACCCCATCTCGATCGCCATTCCCATAAGATGCTCGCTGTCCGCCTCGTTTTGCTGGCAGCCGAGTGTCAAAGCAAAGGCACGCCTACGCTCGCCGGTTGCCGCAAAATACGCGTCGTTCGCAGAGCGTATCTTTGCCATATATTCTTTTTGTTTTTCTATTTGAGCCGCGTCCAACGACATATCAGTACCAAGCATAAAATCAATCTTTCGTTTCCGGTATTTTACGCCAAATCAAATTCAGGCATAATGATTCATAATAAATATTATAATATATTTTGCACATTTTGTCAAGTGGAATACTTGACATAAAACCAATTTTATACTTGACAGAAAGCCAATACTATAGTATAATTCTCCATGTAAGAATTTTTGGGAGGAAATGACTTTATGGGAAATAACACCCACGATGACCACAGAGAAAGATTAAGGACACGGTTTTTTAATGCAGGGGAAAACTTTGAGGATCACGAGTTGCTTGAGCTTATCCTTTTTTACTCTATTCCGCGTTCGAATACGAACGATACGGCACACAATCTTATCAATCGCTTTGGCTCGCTTCAAGGCGTGTTTGATGCGGAATATTCCGCACTTTTAGGAGTAGACGGTGTCGGGGAAAAGTCCGCGCTCTATATTCGCATCATTTCCGAGCTTCTCCGCCGCTACGAACGTTCACGCAACGACACAAGAATGATTCTGGATTCACCCGATGCGCTTTATTCTTATTTAAAGAGTCTTTTCGTCGGCACTGACAGTGAGGTCACCTATTTGCTGCTGCTTGATGCAAAAAAACATCTGCTCTTAACCGCCAAGGTCGGAAAAGGCGATGCGCTCTCCAATGTAATAGACGCACGAAAAATCTCAAAGCTCACGCTCAACAACAATGCGGCATTTTCGATTTTAGTACATAACCACCCGAACGGAAAAGCCATTCCTTCGGGAGAAGATATTACTACAACAGAGCACATTGAATGGCTGATGAACAATATGCACACAACGCTTATCGACCATTTCATAGTTGCAGAGGGCAAGTGCGTTCCGATACTAAATAAATACAGAACTTTTTTCGGAAAGGTAAGGGCATCTGTACCTGAAAATTGAAAAATACAAGAAAGTAAATGATTTCATAACACTGAGACCACATAACAAAGCTTTATAAAAGGGCGCACTTATTCACCACTCGACAGGCGGTGGAATTGCACTCGAAAAGTAAAAAACGGGTGCTATCCAAAAGCGGATAGCACCGTTTGTCTTTTCAATGGAAATTTTTGCTGTTCTCGCAGGAAACTTTTTATACGGATTTCACGCGAAGAAACCCTTGATCTTTCATTTTTTCGGATAAATTTAATTCTTATCCTTCGTAAGATACTTGTCAATAGCTGAGGCAGCAGTCTTACCTGCGCCCATTGCCGAAATAACCGTAGCGGCTCCGGTTACGGCGTCTCCGCCTGCAAAGACTCCGTCCTTGGTCGTGGCGCCGCTCTCCTCTTCAACTATAATACCACCCCGTCTGTTGGTCTCAAGGCCATCTGTCGTCATCTTTATCAGAGGATTGGGAGACGTACCTATAGACATAATGACCGTATCGACGTCTATCACAAATTCGCTTCCTTCAATGGCGACAGGACTCCTGCGTCCTCGCTCGTCGGGCTCTCCGAGCTTCATTCTGATACATTTCATACCCGAAACGAATCCGTTGCGAGGGTCGCGCCTGTCATCGGGATTCTCAAATCCCAATATCTCCACCGGATTGGTAAGAAGCATAAACTCGATTCCCTCTTCCATGGCGTGTTCTACTTCCTCGCGTCTCGCGGGAAGCTCTTCCATAGAACGCCGATAAACGATATATACCTTATCTGCGCCAAGTCGAAGTGCGCTTCTCGCCGCGTCCATAGCGACGTTTCCGCCACCGACGACCGCTACTTTTCCGCCCTTCATTATAGGTGTTACGGGATCTTCGCGATACGCCTTCATAAGGTTGGAGCGGGTCAGAAATTCATTTGCCGAGTAAACGCCCTTAAGAGATTCACCGGGGATACCCATAAAATTGGGAAGACCTGCGCCCGAACCGATAAACACCGCCTCGTATCCCTTAGCGAAAAGCTCGTCGACCGTCAGGGTCTTTCCGATAACCACGTTGGTCTCCATACGAACTCCCATCGCGGTGAGGTTATCGACCTCCTTTTGCACGATGGACTTGGGAAGCCTGAATTCGGGTATACCGTACACAAGCACTCCACCTGCGGCGTGCAGCGCCTCGAATACTGTTACGTCATAGCCCTTCTTTGCAAGATCTCCCGCGCACGTAAGTCCGGACGGACCCGAGCCTACGACGGCAACGCGGTGTCCGTTTTTCGAATCGACGACGGGCGGCTGTGCGGAATGCTCGTTGTGCCAATCGGCAACAAAGCGTTCAAGTCTGCCGATACCGACCGACTCACCCTTGATACCTCTTACGCAATACTTCTCGCATTGATTTTCCTGTGGACAAACTCTGCCGCAGACGGCGGGAAGGCTTGAAGTCTGATTTATTATTTTATAAGCTTCCTCGAATTCGCCCTCTTTTACCTTAGCTATAAATTCCGGGATATGTATATTGACGGGGCATCCCTTCACGCATGGCATATTCTTACAGTTAAGACATCTCTCTGCTTCGGAGATGGCAGTTGTGCAGTCGTATCCGAGGGCGACCTCAAAGAAATTGTGCGCTCTGACTTCCGGTGCCTGAGTCGGCATTTCGTGCCTTTTGGGATCCATATTCGGCATATCACTCGACCTCCTTCTTGTAGAGATTGCACGCACTCTCATATGCGTGGCGTTCAAAATCACGGTACATTGACGAGCGCGATAAAGCCTCGTCAAAATCCACCTCGTAGCCGTTGAAATCGGGACCGCTTACGCAGGCAAACTCGGTTACGCGCTTGCCGTCGCGAATAAGCGAGAGGCGGCAGCCTCCGCACATTCCGGTGCCGTCGATCATTATCGGATTCATGGAAACCGTACAGGGTATGCCGCTCGGTCTTACCTCCTCTACGACAAACTTCATCATAACGATGGGACCTATGGTGATGACCTCATCAAAGTGCCTGCCCGATGCAAGCATCTCACGCAGAGGCAAGCATACGTTTCCCTGTCTTCCGTACGAGCCGTCGTCGGTCATAACGACAAGCTCTTTGGAAGCGGCTCTGAATTCATCCTCGAGGATAAGAAGATCCTTTGAACGGAATCCTATGATCGAGGTTACCTCGCATCTCTCAGACGCAAGCTTTTCCGCAATAGGCAGAGCTATGGCGCATCCTACTCCGCCGCCGACGATGCACACCTTCTTAAGTCCGTCAACGCGCGTTTTCTTTCCGAGCGGACCGACAAAATCGCTGATGTATTCTCCCTCTTTTTTGTGGTTAAGATGCTCGGTGGTCGCACCTACTATCTGGAATATTATTTTTACGCTTCCCCTATCGCGGTCAGATCCCGCAACGGTAAGCGGTATTCTCTCACCTTCCTCATCAACACGAAGTATGATAAATTGCCCCGGCTCTGCCTTAGCGGCTACGAGCGGTGCCTCGATCTCCATCATGGTAACTGTCGGATTCAAGCTTTTTTTAGTTAAGATCTTGTACATATAAACTCCCGATTATTTAAGATATCTTGCATTATATCATATCCTCGCGGATTTTTCAATAGTTTTTTTCTTAATTCACAATATCTTCATAAATGTGTTGTATAATAAAGTAACTTTATATTTTTGACCCATCAAGGAGATCTGATGATTTTCAGTAAAGAAATGATCGCCGACGGCATATATCTGTCGGTGATGCCGAGTGATAAATTCAAAGCGGGAGTTATCGCGCTGTCGCTGACCGTTCCGCTCACAAGACACGGCTCTGCGTACAACCACATATTATCGGGACTTCTGCGACGCGGAACTCAGAAATATCCCACAATGGCAATACTCAACCGCTCTCTCGACGAGCTTTACGGTTCATACGTCGAGATAAAGAGCACGCATGTCGGCAACAATCTTTCGCTGACCTTTATCTGTGAGGTTCTCGACAACAAATACATACCCGATTCTACCGATGCGCTCGGAGGAGTCATCCGCATAGTTGCGGATATGCTCATACATCCGCTGTTTATGACAAAGGATTTTGACGTCTCACTTTTCCATCAGGAAATACGCGTCATTCTCGATGCACTTAACACAGAAATAAACAACACCCGCGTATATGCCGTAAAGCGTTGCGCCGAGATGATGTTTGAGGACTGCGATAACTATCCGACCGTAGCCGAAACGAAAAAAATAGTCGCCGCAACAACACTTGACGACATAAAGGAGCATTACAGAGTGCTTATCTCGTCAGCCCCGCTCGACGTTTTTTACATCGGTGCAACCAACCCCGAAAGCATAAAGAGTTCTCTGATCTCGGCTTTCTCCTCTCTGCAATTTGGCACGCAAAGCAAGCTGTGCACGGCTCGCCCGATAGTGCGCAGTAGATTTTCAGAGACAATAGAAAAGATGCCGGTGTCTCAAGGTAAGCTAGCAATGTGCTTTTCCACAGGCTGCTGTATCTCCTCCGAAAACGACGACTACTATACCGCACTTATGCTCAACGAGATTTTCGGCGGCTCGCCGTCCTCAAAGCTGTTTTTGAACGTCAGAGAAAAAATGAGCCTTTGCTACTACTGTTCATCATCCTTCAGCACCTTCACGGGAATAATGACGGTCTCAAGCGGTATTGAGATAAGCAGATTTGAACAGGCGAAAAGCGCCGTTATCGAACAGCTCGAACAGATAAAACAAGGAAATATCACCGAAAATGAATTATCCGCGGCGAAACGCTCAATACTCAACGCATACCGTCAGCTTTATGACAGTCCGTTTGATATGCAATCTTTCTATAGCGGAAGGGCGTTATTCGGTATCCCCGATACGATTGAGGACTGTCTGAGAAAGCTTTCCTCGGTAACGGTAGCCGATATCGCGTCGCTCGCGCAAAACGTCAGATTGGATGCTTTGTTTTTCGTAGAAGGCACGGCAGATGACAGCGTGGATGAGGAGGACGAAAATGAGCAATAATATTTCCACGATTCACGAAAGCTCACTCATTTGCGAAAAATACTATTCCCGTCTGCATCCGTCGGGACTTACGATATACGTTTTTCCAAAGAAGCTGACCACCACTTATGCAATAATGGGCGTCAAATGCGGTTCGACCAACAACAGCTTCACGCTTGACGATCACGACCTGACACTTCCCGACGGAATAGCACATTTCCTCGAGCATAAGCTATTTACAAACGAGGACGGAAGTGATTCATTTGAAAAGTTCGCCGAACTCGGCGTCGACGCAAACGCCTACACTTCATTTAACAAGACCGCCTATCTTTTCAGCTGTACCGACGACTGCAAAGCTCCTCTCGGAGAGCTGATCGATTTTGTGACACATCCACATTTCACCGACTCATCTGTCGAATCCGAGATCGGAATAATCGCCGAGGAAATAAAAATGTATGACGACAGCCCTTCAGACCGTTGCTTTTACGGTATGCTTGAGGGAATGTACGAAAAACACAGCATACGCAAAAACATATGCGGATCGGTCGAATCGATCTCGCGTATTACCCCAAGAATGCTATATCAGTGCTACGACGCATTTTACAATCTTCGAAATATGGTCCTCATAGTATGCGGCGACGTCGACCCCGACGAGATATTTGCCGTGATCGACGCACACCTGCCGAAGGTCGAAAAAAAGTTTTCGACGCTTACCCCTGACGAAAACCGAACAGAGTCGCCACGCTCCCATTTGCACTACGTCGAGCAAAAAATGCAGGTGGCAAAGCCAATATTCAATATCGGTTTTAAGGATGTTGAGATACCCGCCGACCCTGTGGAGCGGCAGAAAAAAGACGCGGCTATGGCAATACTAGACGAGATGATATTCTCACACGCAGGTGAGCTTTACAATTCTCTCTATGAGCGCGATTTAATATCGCCCAATATTTCCTACGGTTACTCGATAACCGAAAGTGCCGCGTACAACTCGATTGCAGGCGAGGCAGACGATCCCCGTCTTGTCCTTGTGGAAATAATGAAATACATAGATGAGTTGCGCAACAGCCGACTCAGCTACGAGGATTTCCTTCGCGGCAAACGCGTTATGTACTCCGAATTTGTAAAATCCTTCGACTCTACAGACAATATTGCCAACAATCTGCTCGCCTTCTTCTGTGAGGGTGCTGAGCTTCTTTCATATGCCGACATCATAGAATCTGTCAGCTTCGAGGATATCTGCCGTCTGTTTGAAAATTGCTTTACCACCGACAGTCTTACTCTGTCGGTCGTCAAGCCCTTATAAACAGCCAATTGTAAAACTGAGTTTTCCTATTGAGAGCCGCGCGGCGGGGATACGCGCACTTATCGCCGCCTGCCAAAATCGGA
>CAYQEY010000084.1:0-8309 GCA_964416635.1 uncultured Lachnospiraceae bacterium
GCAGCCCGAAGTCGAACGCGGAGCGCGACACGCAGTGTCGGGATCTACGGTGGAGGCGTTTCGTGAAGGATTACACATTCCGTCCGAGATCCTGCTCGGCTTCGCCTCGCACTGCTTCGCAGTTCGACTCGCTTTGCTCGCTCAGGATGACACGGACGGTGATGACGCGGACGGAGATGACACAGACGGTTTTGGGAGGGGTTTGCGTTAAATTATGTCATAGTGCGACTTTATGCGGAAGTGCATATCCATGAAACAACACCTCATCCGTCAGTCTTCGTTTGCCACCTTCTCCCACCAGAGAAGGATTGGATAAAACGTTTCTTCAGCGTATAAAAAATTCCCACAAGCCGTTTGTTCGGTCTGTGGGAATTTTACGTTATGTGATCTCTCCGATAAGAATATCACGCTTTAATATCACCTTTGTTTTTTAAATAGTTTTTAAATATTTTCAAATAGAATTCATGTAGCTGCGCAGAGCCAAGAGCCAATCTGTCTGGATGAAGTCAAATCCTTTATCTATCAGCCAGCCCCAACCCTTGTCGGGAGAATCGGTGAGGGAAATATCGTCGGTGTGTCCGGCACTTATTATCGCCTTTTCGTCGTAAACGATGGAGTTAGACCATACCAAAAGACCCTTGTCGTGCATACGTTTGACATAGTCCGCCGTGCTGACCTCGTCCTGCTCGGTCTTAAACAGGGCCTCAACGCCGATGTAGTTGATATGACGCTTCAGCATAATGTCGGTGATCCTGTCAGTTCCGTTGACCATAGGCATGAACATAAGATCGGGAGCGTATTCTTCAACCTGTTGCAGACATTCCTCGCTGTCGGGAGTTTTGACGATGACTTGCTTTTCCACTCCTGCTCGTCTGATGGCGTCTGAGATGCCTTTGATGTCCATCCAGAATTTGTCCACGTTAATATATGCACGATCCTTTAACAGGGCAAGTACGTCGGCAAGCGTTGGAATCCTGTAGCTTGTGGGTGTGTCATCCTGATTGAGCAACACGAGCGAACGTATTTCTTCGCCCGTAAGCTTGGACAGAGGCTTGCAGTTCTTGATGAACACAGGCTCCATACCCGGATGAAAAACAAAGTATTCGCCGTCAAGGCTTTTTACAACGTCGATCTCGACTACATCGGCGGATTGGTCGAGAGCGATCTTATAAGCCGCCAGAGTGTTGCACGGAATATTCGCACCGCATACGCCGCGGTGTGCTGCCAAAAACGGCTTGCTGCCCTTGTTTTCGAAAATACTTTTATTGAAATCGAACTTCATGGTTACCTCTCAAGAATTTTGTCGGTGACATTATAACACGATTTGACGCAAAAGTCAAGTCTAATGAGGGGCAGAAAAAACAAATATGAGCTGACTACCCGATAAAAGCGCCGTTGGCTCTCAATGTTGCCTGAAGAGCCGGAACATCGATCTCGCGAACCGAGCAACTGTTTTTCAGAGCCATAGCTGCAGCGCTTCCCGCCGCCTCACCGATACAGCAAACGGTGGGCATTATTCTGTAGGATGCCTGAGCACCGTGATCCGAAGAGATACAGCGGCCTGCCACGAGCATATTGTCAAAATTTTGCGGAACAAGACAGCGATAGGGGATAGTATAAAACTCGCCCTCGGGAAAATAGTAGTGGCTCGTGCCGCTTCCCTCGGGGTTGTGTATGTCTATGTCGTAGTTGCAGGCGGCGATTCCGTCATCGAACTTCTTGAATGCTCTGCAGTCTGCCTCGGTCAGCACATAAGAGCCAACTATCATTCGGCTCTCGCGCACGCCTATTTCTGCGGCTGTCATCATAAGGAAGCTGTCCTCAAGACCGTCGGCGTGCTTCTTCATAAAGTCGTATATCTCGTAGACCTGCCTGCGTGCGATCAATTCAGCCTCGGTAACGTCCTCGGGGTCGGTCGGATTTTTCTTGGCCACACGGGTGGTATTGAAGTGCAGAACATTTTTGATAGGAGTTTTGAAAACGAGAATATTCTCCCTGGGATTGATAAGCTCGCCTGAGGCAAGAGCTTTTGCGTGTGCTTCGTTGAGCTGAGGTCTGCTTGCGTAAAATTTCTCAACATCAACGTTTCCGAGACGGAAGCAAAGTGTCATGGGTTGACACAGGTGGTCAGGCTCTCTTCCGAGCACAGTCGGACATCCCGCAAGATATGCGAGCTGTGCATCACCCGTTGCATCGATGAAATAATCAGCGGAAACGCTCATCTCTCCGCTCCTCGTAGCGACCGACACCGAGGTTATGCGTTCACCGTCCTTCTCGACCTTGAAAAGATACGCATGATACAGCAGTGAAATACCCGCTTCAAACACCATTTCGCTAATAACGTATTTCAGCTCCTCTTCAAGAAAGCTTTCGCCTGACATGGCAGAGCGCGCCCGCAGTTTTTGCACGAGCTCTTTAAAAATTCCTGCCGAAAGATCGGTAACCTGACCGTTGATCTTGGTTCTGTAAGGCATAAATGGATTGACGAGGCAGTTCGTTGCCGCACCGCCCAATGCGTTTGACTTTTCGACAATGATTACCTTTGCACCTCCGCGTGCCGCCGCAATAGCCGCTGCAAAACCTGAAAATCCGCCGCCAATTACTGCTACATCGTACTTTTTCATAAGCTTCTCCTTTTCGGTGATACATTATGGTCGGGAACTCTGTCCCCGACTTGATTATAACACGTAAAAATGCTTTTGTCAAGGCGTTTCCCACGGCTGTTTGCCATAGCTGTGCAATCGTTTACAGGATCGCAAATGTAATATATATCCATTTTTAGCAATTTTGATATTGACGTGTTTTGCGATTTACATTTTGCAAGAATTAAAAAAAGAAAATTCAAATTTTTTGTAATTTTTTACAAATGACCAAAAATAAATTTTCTAATATTCGCGCGCATTATTGACAATATGAACTTTTAGATGTATAATATTTCATGAGGATTTTAATCTTGAAAAGCCGGAAGGGGGGGAAAAGGCTCAATGAAACAAAAATGCAAGAAACAAAAATGGATATTTCTTGCAGTCTGGCTTACGCTCATTGTGATAATTCTTGCCGCAATCATTTTTTTGACTCAACCTGACGAAAAAAGTGAAAGCATCAAAGAGGTTATGCTTGACGGGGTGTTGCACGAAACCAACAAGATAAGTCTTTTCGGATTGGAGGTAAATCCCGGATTGATATCGGCATATGTGGTGACGGCGATCTTGCTTGTCGTCGCGGCGCTGATCCGGATATTTGCCATACCGAAATTCAAGATCATTCCCGGAAAATTTCAAATTCTCATTGAGAAGTCGGTTGAGTTTTTCACGGATATGGCAGGAAAAAACAGCAGTCACAGACCTAAGTTCGTCGGAGCTTATATATTCAGCGCAGGAGTTTACATATTTTTCAGCACGATATTTGAGCTGTTCGGCGTTCAGGCTATAACAACTTCAGGCGGATCGATCTCGCTTCCTGCCCCAATCTCGGATATCAACGGTGCC
Organism: uncultured Lachnospiraceae bacterium; assembly: GCA_964416635.1. Taxonomy (GTDB): domain Bacteria; phylum Bacillota; class Clostridia; order Oscillospirales; family CAG-272; genus HGM12713. Next base: position 3,489 of record CAYQEY010000084.1, read on the forward strand.
ATTGCATTGGGCTTTATGTCCTACGGTGTAATCCTCGGAGCAGGTCTTATATGCCGGGGAATTAAGGGAGGGCTCAGCGTTCTTAAGGATATATCACTTCCCATTTCCATGAGCTTTCGTCTGTTCGGTGCGCTACTCAGCGGTTTGCTGGTGACCGAGCTGGTTTACTACTACGTCAGTCTCAGCTTTGTGTTACCCGTTCTCGTAGGTGTGATGTTTACACTTCTTCATGCCGCTATCCAGACCTACGTGCTTGCAACGCTGGTATCCATATTTTACGGTGAAGCGGTAGAGCCGAAGCCGAAGAAAACAAAAACAAAAAAGAAAAGAAGGTAAAACAACAATGAAAAAAAGCAAACTTATCTCAATTTTCATGATCGCAATATTGATCTTTACACTCCTCACCGCTACTACGGTCTCCGCATATGCTTCCGATGAAGATGCCTCCGCTGATGCAGTTGAAAGTACCGAAGCTGCCTCAAACGACGGTGCCGGCGTAACTTCCTCAAAAGCAATTGCCGCTGCTATCGTAGTGGGTATCGTAGGTGTGGCAGGTGCGATAGCAATGGGTGTGTCCATTTCAAAAAGCTCCGAAAGCATGGCGCGTCAGCCCGAGGCAGCGTCAAAGATCAGCTCTGCCATGATGCTCGGACTTGTGTTTATCGAAACTGTTATAATATATGCTTTGATAGTTGCTATCCTGATAATATTCGTACTCTGAGAGGTTTGATATGCCACTGAATATTGATCTTCTGCAGATCCTTCTCCATATGCTGAATTTCGTGATCCTCGCCGGGGGATTGACCTTTTTGCTGTTTAAACCGGTAAATAAGTTTCTTGAGAAAAGACGTGCTTATTTTGCCGAAATAGAAGAGAAGAACAGGCAGGATTCCGAGAAAAACGAAGAGCTGCGCATTGAATATGAGAAAAAGATCCGGGATGCGGAAGCTGAAATACTGGAAAAGAAAAGGATCAGCGAAAAGGAACAGGCTGAGATATCGAATCAGTACATAAAGGAAGCCAAGGAAAAAGCCGCAGCCATTATCCAAGCCGCCGAAAATGAGGCTGAGGAACGCAAAAATCATATTCTTGAGTCTGCACAGACCGAGATAGGCGAGCTGGTCCTTACCGCCGCACAAAAGCTGGTAAGCAATACGGTAACCCCCGAGCGCAACAGCGATCTGTACGATGAATTTATCAGATTAGCCGAAAAAGATATGTCAGACGAGAGGTCGGAAAATAATGGAAACTAATTTTGACGAGTTGACAGAAGCGGCGGAGAATACCTTAAAGGTTGAGATACAGTGCATAACCCCGCCCTCCGGCGAACAGCTTGACAAACTGCGCGAGTTTTTTCTCTTTGAATATCATGCCGACGATATTGAGTTTGTAATAAAAAAAGATCCGAGCGTTGTCGGAGGTTTCCGAATTTATGTGGGTGATGAAAATTATGACTGGAGTACCGTCGGAAGGATCCGCCAGCTTCGGAAGTCTTTTCAGTCCCTGAAAAAGGAGTATGATCCCGAAAATATCATATCGCTTCTGCGTGAGGATATCAAAGATTTCGAGCTTAACACGGGACATCAGCAGGTCGGATTCGTTCTTTCCATCGGAGACGGCATTGCAATTATTGAGGGCCTGAGCGAGGTTGAATACGGCGAGATCGTTCTCTTCGACTGCGGTGTCAAAGGTATGGTTCTTGATATACGTTCTGACGGGACGAACGGAGTCGTTCTTTTCGGCGACGATTCGGATGTTTTCGAAGGAAGCCGCGTAGTGAGAACGCAGAGAACGGCGGGTATTCCGATCAGCACCAAGATACTCGGCAGGATCATAGATCCGCTCGGTAAGCCGGTGGATGATTGCGGAAATATAGGTGCCAAGGAGTATTTTCCGATAGAGCATCCTGCGCCCGGTATCATGGAAAGAAAACCGGTCAGCCGACCAATGGAGACCGGGATCCTCGCGATAGATTCAATGTTTCCAATAGGACGCGGTCAGCGTGAGCTGATCATCGGCGACAGACAGACCGGTAAGACGACGATCGCGACCGATACCATCATCAACCAGAAGGGAAAGAATGTCGTCTGCGTTTACGTAGCTATCGGACAGAAGGCAAGCTCGATAGCAAAGGTAGTCTCCACTTTGCAAAGGTACGACGCCATGGACTACACCGTAGTCGTTTCGTCCCCGGCAAGCGATCCTGCGTCCTTGCAGTATATAGCTCCGTATGCCGGCTGTGCGGTAGCCGAATATTTTATGTATCACGGAAGAGATGTGCTTATCATATACGACGACCTTTCAAAGCACGCAGTGGCGTACAGAACGCTCAGCCTGTTGCTCGGAAGGTCTCCCGGACGTGAGGCGTACCCCGGAGACGTTTTCTATTTGCATTCCCGCCTTTTGGAGCGTTCGGCTCAGCTGTCGGACGATCTTGGCGGCGGAAGCATGACTGCTCTGCCGATAGTTGAAACGCAGGCAGGCGACGTGTCGGCTTATATTCCCACTAATATTATTTCCATAACCGACGGTCAGATTTTCCTTGAGAGCGAGCTTTTCTTTGCGGGTCAGCGTCCTGCCATAAACGTAGGCCTTTCGGTATCGCGTGTCGGCGGCTCTGCACAGACCAATATTATGAAGAAGTCGGTCGGTACGATACGTCTTGACCTTGCGCAGTACCGCGAGATGCAGGCATTTTCTCAGTTCGGCGGAGAACTGGATGAGGGTACGGCAGTTCAGCTAAGATACGGAGCGGGGCTGATGCAGCTTTTGCGTCAAGGCAAAAACTCACCGCTCGCCCTTCACCGTCAGGTCATAACTCTGATCTGCGCGCAGGCAAGACTGTTTGTGAATATCCCCACGGCAGAGATCAAGAGCTTTCAGAGCGGGTTGCTTGACTATATGGAGCAACATTTCAGCACGCTTTGCCTTAAGATCGAAGGGGGAAGAGTCTATTCTGACGAGTTGAAGAATGATGTTATCGAGGCGGCAAAAAAATATACAGCCGGAGTACAAATAAAGTAAAGGAGGAGATCATATGCTCAGCGCAAGTGAGATCAAAACGAGAATAAACGGAATCAACGATACGAAAAAGATCACCGACGCCATGTATATGATATCCTCGGCAAAAATGCGGAAGGCATTGAAAGATTCCGCAGAAACAAAACCGTATTTTTCGGCACTTACCCGCAAGATCGGGGAGCTTTTTCACTATATTCCGCAGACAGAAAACCGATATTTCAAGGTCACGCTGCCCGAAAACGTACTACACAGAAACCACGGAATTTTGCTCATAACCTCTGACAAAGGACTTGCGGGGGCATACAATCAGGAAGCTATTTCGGTTTGCGAGGAATATATGAGCAAGCACACGCAGACGACGCTTTTCATAATCGGCGAGTACGGACGCCGGTATTTTATGAACAAGAAAGTGGATTTTGTAAAAGACTTTCTCTATTCCGCTTCGCATCCGAGTGTATACGAGGCACGTAAGATATGTGCGACACTTCTTGAGTATTACGACCGCAAGGAGGTCGACGAGATCGACATCATCTACACCGACTTTATGGGTAACAAACCCGGTGCGTGCAAAAAAACCACTTTGCTTCCTCTGGAAAAAACCTCGTTTTACCGCGAGGACTTGACGCAGAGTCAAACTGACAGAAAGTTTCTTGAAAGTCCGGATGCCGTGCTTGACGGAGTTGTTCCGAGTTATTTAATGGGATTTATCTACGGCTCGCTTGTTGAAAGCTTTTGCAGCGAGCAGCAGGCGCGAATGAACGCAATGAAAAGTGCGAGCGATAATGCCGAAGAAATGTTGAGAAAGCTGAAGATACAGTATAATAAGCTCAGACAGGCGGCGATAACAAACGAAATGATCGAGATCACCGCCGGTGCGAAGGCACAGCGCATGAAGCTACAGAGTACTGAACCGGGGAACAGACATGAATAATGAAAATGAAATGCAAAAAGGTATTGGAAGGATAGTTCAGGTCACGGGACCTGTTGTCGACGTAAAGTTTAGTAAAGACGAGCTTCCCAGAATAAAAGAGAAGCTGTATGCCGACAAAAGGGGAGAGCGACGCACGATGGAAGCGGTACAGCACATCGGAGATTCTACGGTTCGATGTGTAATGCTCGGACCCAGCGAGGGACTTTGCCGCGGGATGGAGGTGCACGCTACGGGCGCGCCGATAAGCGTTCCCGTCGGTGAAGCCGTGCTTGGCAGAGTTCTGAACGTTCTCGGCGAGCCTATAGACGGTGGCCCGGAGATAGCGGCGGACTGTACTCGCAGTTCCATATACCGCCCCTCTCCCGCCTATTCCGAAAGATCTTCCTCGGAGGAGATACTAGAGACCGGTATCAAGGTAATAGACCTGCTCGCGCCTTATATGAAGGGCGGAAAGATAGGTCTGTTCGGAGGAGCCGGCGTCGGAAAGACAGTCCTCATTCAGGAGCTTATACACAACATTGCCACCGAACACGGCGGATATTCGATTTTTACCGGTGTCGGCGAGCGTAGCCGCGAAGGAAATGATCTGTTCAGCGAAATGAAGGAGAGCGGCGTTCTCGGAAAGACCGCGCTCGTTTTCGGACAGATGAATGAAGCACCCGGTGTCAGAATGAGAGTTGCGCTTACGGGACTTACCATGGCAGAGCATTTTCGCGACGAGTTACAAAAGGATGTGCTTCTCTTTATAGACAATATCTTCAGATTTGTGCAGGCCGGCAGTGAGATCTCCACTCTGCTTGGACGTATGCCCTCTGCCGTGGGTTATCAGCCCACGCTCTCGCAAGAGCTCGGAGAGCTTGAGGCACGTA
>CAYQEY010000085.1:0-8302 GCA_964416635.1 uncultured Lachnospiraceae bacterium
CAGATCCGTCGGTGGTAGCACGCTCCAAAACCTTCATAATTATAGGTCCGCACTCCGCCAGACGCTCGCGAAGCAGCTCCCTGAATTCACTGATTCTGAAAAGTCTTCTGTACCAGGTATTCACACAAGCGACCCACGGTGAGCCTTCGGTCTTATAGTATTTTGAATTCACGTATCCGAAGTCAGTATCGGGTCTGACGTCGTCAACACCCTGTCCGAACAGATCGCTGAGACTTCCCGCACCCTGGTCGAAATCCCAAACCGGGCCGCAATAAAGCTTGCCGTTCGGCACCTTGTAGAAAAAGAGGCTACACCAGAAAGCATCCTTGTTAGCAAACAATTCCTGAATTATATAATGATCTATGAATGAATCAATATCAATAAGCCGGCATATCAGGTCCCAATTTCTACTGCTCAACGCAGACATGCATTGGTATAGATAATCTTTTATATACGCAGTATGCACATCCTTATCGTAAGCAGGATCGTCAGGATCGGGAAATTTAATACAATACCTTCTGTAATTATCGTTCCCGGTTGACGGTATTATTATACATGTTTCGCAGGGTGAGGAATCGTAATTGTGATTGGCACCCAATTCAAGGAAAAACGTAGTTTGAGCGGGATCTGCATTGACGGTCTTATCGTATTCTATTCTTCCCTTACCCACGTCGAGATCGTCGCAAAGCATATATAATCCGTGATATTCACCGTTCAAATACACATCAATATATTTGTGCGTAGTTGTATATTCAAGACCGTCAAACGCCGCGGACAAATCGTAAGCTATCATGTTGCGAAGCAACGACTTATCGGCGTGGTTGGATATAAACACCCAGTTCTTGGACTTGAAGCTCGAGCCGAGCATGCTGACCTGCTCGTCAAATTTCAGCTTGAAGCCCTTCTTCTCATGAGCTGTCCACGAGCTCTTCCCGCGTCCGCGTATCAGTGCACCCAGATTCTCAAAACACTGACCTTCTTCGGCATTATAGAGAGAAACCGTACATTCTCTTAAATCCCTGCTGATTATTCCCAAGCCGTCCTCAGTATTTATACTTATCGCAGGGACTCCGAGGGACAGCGGAAGATATTCACCACTGATCTCTTTGTCTTCAAAAAGTATATCGGTTCGTTCCGCGCTCTCGACTCCGTCATCCCATCCGCCGAATTCATAAGCCAGCGTCGCTTCGGGCGGAGTATAGCTTACACTTTCTCCGACCTTGACAGAAAAAGTCTTTGTTTCAACCACCTTACCTGCACGTTCTACTGTATATGTAACGGTGACAGCATTATCCTTGTGTACAAATATAGGATAGACCGAAATATCATCGGTCACATTTTCGTCAATGCGTTCTGCGGAAGTATATCCGTCACTCCATTTTACAAATACATAATCTTCGTCAGGCACTGCCACTACCTTTGACGTGGAGTTTCCATGGAGGACCTTCTGCTCGGTCAGACCTTCAACTCGTCCGTATATCCCATTCTCGTATACTACCGTATACGGAGTAGGTTCAAGATTCCCGAGATTGCCCGAATTGCCGTTATCTTTGATATCGTCGGTAGCTTTGCTATCCTCGGTATCTTTCGGAGCATCGGTTTCCTGTGAATCCGAACTATCAATTCCGCCGAGAGCTTCTGTCAATGCCTCGATTATGTCGGTTTTGCTGTTGGTATCACCTGACGAAAAGCAACCGGATAAAGGCAAAGCCACCGTAACGAGTATGAGTATTGCGGAAATAAGTTTCAAAAATTTTCTGTTTCTCATTTTATTGCCTCCCTTTTAAGCGGATACGCCGTAGGCGTCGCACACGATCATATAGCGTTCATGAAGCCAATCGTGAAGATAACCGAGCTGTCCTTTAAGCGTTATTATATTTACCAAAACCTCCGGATGGGTCAAACATATTTGTCTTTCGGCGTTAAAATTGCCGGATGTTGATCTTCCGTACATTTAATGACAACTGTTTTTATCAAGCAGATCTATAAGTGCGCCTATAACGCCGTCGTCATTTGCGCAAAGGCAATAGTCGCATATTGACTTCACCTTGTCGTTGGCATTCGAGGGACATACTGCTACATCGGCTAGCCTCAGCATTTCAATGTCGTTATCAAAATCCCCGACGCAGCAGAGCTTCATCGGTCGGTCAAAATAAGTATCAACAAGCTTTTTGAGTGCCACCGCCTTGGTAATGCCAAATGGTACGAGCTCCATAAAAAAATCCGCCGAGCGTGTAATCCCTATCTTGTGAGAATATTTTTCGCAAAGTGCTTGGTACAGCCTTGCGATACGCTCTTTTGAAGCTATCATAACGACCTTGTAAAGATCGAGCTTTTTCCATTCATCAAACGGAAGTATCTTCTTATCCATAAAATCGGGCATCCTCTCATACTCATGCCTGACTATGGGATTATTCATATCGCATACCACGAATCCGTCCGCGAAGGTTGCTCTCACACAGACCTCGCTATCGAGCTGTTTTGCGTATTTGATCACCTCTACGATATCGTTTCCGTCAAGAAAATGTTCTTCTATCGCCGCGCCATTTTGGTAATCGTAAATACAGGTGCCGTTTCCCATGACGGCAGGCATATTTATATGTTCTTTCGGATCAGGTATCGCGGTTTTTATAAAGAGCGGCAATCGACCCGTGGCAAAAGTAAAATGACCGCCGTTCTCGCAAAAGTAACGCACCCTCTCGACATTTCTCTCAATGATGCATTTCTCGGTTCCGAAATAGGTTCCGTCAAGATCGCTCGCAATAACTGTATTTTCAAATTTCTTCATTTTGTTCGCTATTCACTTTCTTTTCTGAGCATAGAGAGCAATTTTTCAAAATTATCCGGTAACGGGGCGCTGAACTCCATCGTCTCGCGTGTTTTCGGGTGAAGCAATATCAGATTCGAAGCAAACAGGCACTGCCCGCATATATACGCCTTATGCTTTGCTTCAAACGGAGTTGCAGTTCCGCCGTATACAGCGTCTCCCAGAAGCGAATGTCCGATAGACGACATATGAACTCTTATCTGATGCGTCCTTCCCGTCTCAAGTCTGCACTCTATGTGCGTAAACTGACCGAAACGCTCAAGCACCTTCCAATGCGTTATAGCCTCACGGCTTCTGTATTCATCTGAGCGTATCACCGCCATTTTTTTTCGTTCGACCGGATGTCTGCCTATAGGAGCGTCCACAGTCCCGCAGTCTTCCTTAAAGTTACCTCTGACTATCGCGTGATAGATACGCTCAACTCTGTGATGCTTTATTTCCTCTGCCAAAAACAGATGTGATTCGTCATTTTTCGCTACGACCAAAAGCCCCCCCGTGTCCTTATCTATTCTATGCACTATACCCGGGCGCACGATACCGCCTATCCCCGAAAGCTCTCCCTTGCAGTGATAGAGCAACGCGTTTACGAGTGTTCCGTCGGGATTTCCGGGTGCGGGGTGCACGACCATACCCTCAGGTTTATTTATCACGATCATATCATGATCCTCATACACAATGTCGAGCGGTATATCCTGAGGTATCGCCTCGCACGGCTCGGGCGGCGGTATAATTACTCGTATAATGTCTCCTTCACGAAGCCTGTAGTTTTTCGAGAGGGCTCTGCCGCCATTTTCAAGCTCGGCGTCTCCGCTTTCTATCAATCTTACCGCCGCAGAGCGGGTAAGGCTTGAATTTTCCGAAACAAAAGCATCTACGCGCTTTCCGACGTCGCTCAGCGTCGAGACAAGTCGCAACAGAGAGTCGGAATCCGCCTCGCCGTCTGCATATTCACTTTCAAAGAAGATATCGTTGTTCATGTAGGCACCCCGAAAATATTTTACTGTCCGTCATTCCCGTCCTGCCCATTGGCAGTATCCGATCCGGGATCTTTATTTTCGGCGGTGACTTTACCAAGCTTTTCAGCCTTTGCCTCTTCGACAATGGACATGATACACCACAGTATCAAAAGCCCCGCGCCCACGCAAACAAAACTGTCTGCGACATTGAAAATGGCGTTCCATATATTGGGAAAAGCGTAAAAATCCAAAAAGTCTACAACCACCTTCTCGCCCTCGAATATCTCACCTATGCGGAAAGTTCTGTCGATCATATTCCCGATACCCCCGCCGATGACCATCGATATCGCCGTACACGCCAGCTTACTCTTGGGTCGGAAGCAAAAAAGATATACGCAAAGAGCCGTTATTCCGATTATCGAAGCTATCATAAACACCCATCTGTGTTCGTCAAAGCTACCAAAGGCGGCGCCTCGGTTCTCGGAATATTTTAATCTGAAAACGCCCTCTATTATTACAAACGGCGTGTCTCTGTCCAAAAATTGAACAACAAGCATCTTTGACACCTGGTCGAGTGCCACCACGCCTATAATTATCAAAATCCAAGCAATCACAAAGTCTCCCCACTGCCATTCGGCATATTACAAAAATTTTTGTGCACAGAGTCTGTATCTCCCCTTTTTGGTCTGAGCACCTATAGACAGAACACGGAATTTTCCGTATCCGCGTACCGAGATCAAATACGGCGGCTCGATCTCCTTATCGGGTCGTGACCCGGTCTCATAATCGACCTCGCAGAGCTCAGCGATGACGCACTCACGTGCGCGCTCGCGCGAGAGATTACAAAGCGCGGCAACCACGCAATCAAGCCTTGCCGACGCCACCGTGTCATTTATCTGCGCATATCTGCGTTCGGGAACGAATCCCTCGCTTATATGTGTCTCAGAGCAACTGATCCTGTCGCGTCCTACCTCTCGCCACTCATCTATGAGAAATTCGGCTATGCGCGATTCACAAAACACCAGCGACTCACGTTCTCCGAGCATGATTATATCGCCGATGACATCTCTTTTGATACCGAGTCCTAGCAAAGAACCCATAAAATCTCTGTGTGTAAGTGTACAAAATCCGCTTCCGCGTGCAGAGATAACCTTTATTCCGCTATCCTCACCGTATTGCTTAAGAGCTCCGGATGAGTTCACGCCTTCCATATATTCCGGAAGCACGTATATCTTTTTTCGCTCTGCGTCCTCATATCCTCCATATGCAAAAAATGCCGTTCCGCTGCGAGCGAGATATCCCTCGGCATAATGACATTCCCTCGGAGACAAAAACGCGCTGATCCCAATTTCACCACGGACAGCGCGCTTTTTCATATCATCGAGTCTTGCATAAAGCTCATCAAATGCTTTTATATCTCTCATTGCTTATCAAGCCAATACAAGCAAAAGCACGGTAAGAATAAGATAGGTCGCAAAAAACGACATATCTATAGGCAGCCCTTGAAACCAATTCAATCTCTCAAACAACTTCCGTATGGGAAATATAAAGGGCTCCGTGATAGAATACAGAAAATTCTCAAATTTGTTGGGTTCGTTCGGAAACCAAGACATGATCGCCCTTATAAGCATTGCGAGTTGCAATGCCGACAGAGCTATTACTACCGTATTTTGAAGTACGATCAATACAAAATACAAGCCAAAACCTCCTTGCTGGCTAAAAAATGGCACGAGAGGTCTGCCGAGACCTCAGTCCCGGTACCTTTAAAGTCAGTTTTTATCAGTCCTCGGAAGTGCCGACCATAGCTTCAATGCTGCTGACGTCGACGTTCTTCGGAGCTACCACGAGAGTAGTCTTACCGACCTTTGTCATCATTCCGCCGACCACCTGAAGCGCGCCCTTGATGTAGTCGAGAATACGAACGGCAAGCTCTCTGCCGATTCCGTCCATGTTGATAAGAACGGTATTTCCGTTCATAAGAAACTCTGTTATCTCACGCGCATCGTCGTAGGACTTGGGGGTAATGATCTTAAGAGAGACGGGATTTGCGTTGAACGCAGGTGCCGCGGGCATCTCGACGGGGGCTACGGGAGCCTGTACATCATCATCCGGCTCTTCGGTCTGATCGGTATCCGAATACGTGCCGAAATCGTCCATCTCAACGTCCTCATCAAACGAATACTTATTCTTTCTTGTAAAGTTAAACATAATTTCCTCCGTATATATAATTCTTAATTTTTACTTAACAAAAATTCTTCTGCCTATCCGCACAATATCCGAGCCGCACGCAATGGCTTCCTCAAAGCTGTCGCTCATTCCCATAGAAATAATAGGTCTACCTATATTATGCAATTTTTTTGTCCAAATGTCAAGAACCTGAGCGTAAGTTTGTTGAAAATATTTTAAATAATCTTCTTTTTTATCACATTTAGGAGCCATTGTCATAAATCCGCGAAGTCTTATATGCTCAAAGTGATCAAGCTCCATGCAAAGCCCCTCAACATCACCCGGCATTACACCGCTCTTGTTCTCTTCCTCGCCGCAATTGACCTCGACGAGTATATCCATAACGATACCGTGCTTCGCCGCCTGTTTGTCTATCTCTTCTGCAAGCTTCAGTGAATCTACCGAATGTATCATCTTGACTTTATCAATAATATACTTGACCTTATTGGTCTGCAGTGTACCGATAAAATGAAACTCAAGTCCCTCGCAGTCGATTGCTTCCATATGTTCAAGCATCTGCTGAACTCTGTTCTCTCCGACCTGCTTTATTCCCGCCTTGTGATAAAGATATTCTATCTCCTCATGCTCTGCATATTTTACCGCGGCGAGAAGCATCACCGGTTCTTCCCTGCCCGCGGCTTTGCAAGCCGCGTCCATTCTATGACGAATTTCGTCAAGATTGCGTTCAATGTATTCAAAGCTCATGCTATTCCACGATCCTTCCGTCGAACATATTCTTTCCGTTGGTTATTATCAGCTCGTTGGAGCCGAGATAATAATACCTTCCGTCGCTGTCGTCACGTTCAGAAACCAGAAAATAATCCATTCCCTCATAAATGATATCTATTCTTCGGAAGTACGCTACGCTCCCGCGAAGAACGTAAACTCCGCGTACACCGTCAATCACTTCCACCGCTTCGCGCGGGACGTATATACCGCTTACCGACGAACGCTCGATCTGCGCCGTCATACAGCGTTCAAACGTAAAATTATCGGGTAAACGGTTGCAGTAAAACACCATCAGTACGCTCTTCTGCTCATATGCAAGTATCTTTCTTTCAAGCGTCATTGAAAAGGAGGTGTTGTTGTTCTCGGGGAAGGTAAGATTATATTCTTCTCCCTCTTTAAAGCTTTCTGCTTCATCCGGATCAAGCGGAAGTACGAATTTCCATCTGCTGTCAGGAGCAAGTGTTCCGTATGCACCGGCGGCAGGGCTTCTATCCCCATTTTTGAGTTCGGCGACCAGACCATAGAATGAATCGCCGTCAAGCGCATCTGCATTTGATATGCTGAAGAGAGCTTCATAACCGTCTGCCGACGAATAAAAATATCCGCTTTGAGTTGAGTACACCTCTTCATAGTCACCCGATAAATATTTTTCTCTCTCCTCGCGAAGCATATTCAAGGTCTGCACTACGGCATCATCGCCATCTGTTACGGCGCGTATTTTACTGAGAGTCAGCATCATTTTTTCTATCTTGTAGTCAAGCTGACCCGCCTCACCCGACGAGAGAATTCGCATTAGCTCAAAATAAGTATCATCTGCACTCTGCCGCAACGCCGAGAGATCGACCGAAGATATACTGTCTCCCGAGCATTGCTCCAGAATCTCTATCTGCTCATCGATCATCGCAAGGACTCCGCGGACCTCGTCACCCGCGTTGTCCTTATAAACGTTTGCAAGAGACTGACCGCGTGAGACCTTTTGCCCATCGCGGACGAAATAATCCACCGCGCCCGAATTTTCGGAATAAAGCACGGTCTGGTCGCGAAATACGTAACCGTCACCGCCGTATGTTATTTTTTCTGTGGTAACACCCGAAACTATCGTGCGCAGCTCCTCTGTCGTAAAAAAAGAGAGGATGTGATACGCAGTATAGATGACCACAACGGCAAAGATCAGACCCATCGCGATTCTCGACCAAAACGCACTGCCTTTCCTTTTCTCTGCCATAACATCCTCCTGAGTATTTCTGATATACCCATGTATATTTTACCACAAAAGCGTCACAGTGAAAAGACTTTCTCGGCATTATTTACAATCTCTTCAAAATTTTTTATACCGCTTCGTCCGACTACATCGAGCGGTATGGCGTATTCCTTTGCGCCAAACCAAGTTATCTGCCTCTTCGCGTACCTGCGCGTCGCCGTTTTCAGGTCGGCAATTGCATCATCAAGGCTTTGCTCTCCGCGGATATATCCCAAATGCTCCTTGTATCCTATAGCGTGCGCTGCCGTGCTGTTCTTTTCAAAATCGCCTTCTCGCATGAGCGCTTCGGTCTCGGTGAGTAGT